>JAGIAF010000007.1:7672-25689 GCA_017745015.1 Bdellovibrio sp.
TCTTAAGATCGCATCGACACAAAAACTGATGATTTTAAAGTCTGGCATCCTTTTTTTGATGCTGGCGCCATTTATTTTTTTCGTGCTGGAGACTCTAGCTTATAAAACTTTTGAAGTGAAAGCTCCGAGTCTTTACATCGAGACGTCAGCAGCTATGCAATGGCGATCGTTCAAACCTGTTCCCGAGACGGTTTATTGGCCTTACTATGTTTCGCTATTTTATGGAATAGGCGTTGCCTTCGTAACTCTGCAGTTGGTGCGAAACTATTTTGTGACGAAAAAATGGCTGTCGAATTCAACAGAGTCGTCTGTACGTGGCCAGTCCGTTTATTTGAACTCCAACATTAGCAGTCCCTTGAGTTTTGGTTTCTTCCAGCCAAAAATTTATTTCCCGACGGCAGCGCCAAACACTTGGACGGAACGAGAGCTGGAGATGGCCCTCAGTCACGAACAAAACCACGTGCTGCGCCAAGATCCCCTCTGGAAATTGATCTCTCTCTTCGTCCGCTCGCTCTTATTTTTTGCGCCTTGGATGTACGCTCTGCACAGAAAACTCGAACTTGAGATGGAAATCTTGTGTGATGAAACCACTTGTGTACAAACGCAAGCGCCGGTTTCTGAATATGGAAATTTTCTTCTGGCCCTCGTATGCCAAGAAAAATCTAACAATGTCTTAATAACCAATATAACAGACTCAACCCTTAAAAGGAGAATTGTCGCTATGAAATCAAGGAAGATTCAACGCCCCGTTTTTGCCGCTCTGTTCAGTGCCAGCATCTTATTGTTGGGAACTACAGCCATTGCTGTTTCCAGTGGAGTTACCGCCAAAAAAACGATGTTCAGACTTGCAACCATCATCAGTAAGAATGGCAAAGAGCTAGCTAGTCCCAAATTAGAAACTCCGGCAGACGAGATTACAACAATCAGCGTGGGAGAAAAGGATGAGCCCGTGCTTACCATGAAATTGAAGATGCAAGACGTGGCGCTAAAAGACCTTAAAGATGGTATCGGAGTTGATTTCAACATCGATGTTACTGAAAGCGGTAAAACGAGTCACAGTAAAGCTAAAATTGTTCTTGCCCCTAATGATCCAGGCTCTATTTCTGTAACAGCGGACGACGGACAGGTCTTTGACGTTCAAATTAAAGCGGTTCGTTTATAAACTGACGGAAGGCTCGCACTTAAGTGCGAGCTCTTGCCTGGACGAAGCTATAAAAGAAGACAGCGTTGGGATCGTTAGCCACTCGAGCCATTTCTTCCTTCATTCCCTCGACCACCTCTTGAGAGACGCACTTTGCAGAGATTAATTGCTCGCTAGCGCTTAAGAGCAATTCCGTCCAATACTCCACGCAGTCTTTGCGCGCTTGCGGGTAGCGATTATCGAGAAACCACGTTTTAATTTCCGTATGAATGTCTTGATACCCCAATTGCATCAGGAAGTTTCCAAGCTTGGCACCTACAAACGGATCGCCCTTCTGCTTCAATTGATATTCATTGAAGGCCATCCAGTATTTCCAAACATTCGGTGAATAGGGATCCAAAAAGAATGAAGCATTCATAACTTCCGTCAGATAAATCACCGAACCAGGACGAAGCACGCGGCGCACCTCCGACAGAACGCGAATCGGATCTGGAACATGTTCTAAGATCCAGCATAGATAAGCCCCGTCGAAAGAGTTTGCACCAAAATCCATTTTTGTGGCATCCATCTCTTTCATTTCAAATCTTCCCGCACATCCTGGCAGTTGCGCCAGACGATGCCGAGCGGCAGAAAGCTGTTTGGAGCTGCGATCAATCCCCGTGAGGTGCAAATCAGGAAACCGGCGCAAAATGATTTCACTTTGCGCACCGACTCCGCAGCCCACTTCCAAGAGATTCTGAACACCGGAAAGATTGACGTTTTGATAGACGGTGTATTCTCCGAAGCGAGCCTGTTTGCGCAGACGCTCTTGTTCGTCTTTGGAAAAACCATGCAAATAGGGAAAGTCGGCCGATTGAGACATCACGTCCTCCTAGTAATAGAAATAGCTTAGCAGCTGATACTCCTGATCAAAGCGCAGGTTGTTGTAAGACAAGCGAAGTCCCCATTCTTTAGTAGGACTCCACTGAGTCGACACACGACCTTTCCAATAATCGCGAATATCAAACGTCGTCTGGCGCTCATAAGTGAGTTCCGCCATGACTTGCCACAAACTGTTGATGGAATAGCGCGCTTCGGTCCAGACCCCGAGGCCTGCCCACAAATTATCTTCAGGAAGTGTTCCTGCATAGTTCACCTCACCAATAAGGTGAGCTGTAAGATCCAGTCTTTGGAATTGCCCCGTATAACCAATCCCACCACGGAAAACTCCCGCCATTTGCTCGGCGATATTCTCATTTTTCACCCGCTCCATGCCGAGCTTTACTTGCCAGGAACGACTTTTTTCGAACATCGTATAGGGCGATAGGGATTTCACTTCAAAGAGTGCAAAGTTTTCGACTTCCAAATGTTTGTCAGCCGGATCTTGATAGCTTGAGGAATAAGAAAAGTCCGTATCGAGAATTGAAATCTGCGAGTAAGTTGGATAACCCCACTGCGGATCCAAGCGATCATGCAAAGCAAAGCGATGCGAGAAATAAGCCATCCCGGTTTTCTCATCAGAATAACCTGCGCCCACTCCCCAACGACCCGACGGATGAGCTAAATGCGGTTTCTGATCATCAGCAGGCAGCTTGATCATCACCATATCCCCGTCACTTCTTTGACTGCGCAATGCCAGGACTGCCATTTTTCTTTGCGAGGCTGCTGAAGTTTCGTCTTGGATTTCTTTTGAGAAACGATAATCCAAATAATCCATGTAGGCATCCAGAACAGCAGTGCTGGAGTTTGCGTTAAGCTCCCCACCTTTAACTAAAAGTTCAAGCTGAGATTTTTCTGTGAGAGTCAAAATCTCAACACGGTTTTCAAACTCTGTACGAATCGCTGGACGATAGTGAACGTTCTTCACCAAAGAGCTTTCTTGAAACAGAACACGAGTTGTATCAGAAGGAATGACAAAGCGATCCAGCTTCGAAGAAAGATCCACTTTAGGATCTGCAGCTTCTAAAAGAGTGAACATCTCATAAGAACAGTTCTCTGTCAGATACCAGTAATCAATTTTCGCAGGGCCGAGTTCCCAGATATGAGCGACAAGCATTTGAGCCGCATCGGAGTCCAAGTTGAGATCGTACTCCCACAGATCGCGAGACTCTGAATTGTTATACTCGCGCACTTTGAAGTAATACGGCATAGAAGTAAAACGCCCGGGAAACATTCCGAAGAGACCTTTGAAGGCGTACACCAATGCATTGTCAGTATCGACGCTGGCGGCGTAGTTCACACCGTAATCCAGCAACTCATAGCGCTTTCCATCGCGCGCTGACGGGGCTTTATTAATACGAATGAAGGTGTGACCAAAGGCTGACGAAGGATTGTTCAAGTAATAGCTAGAAAAAACCAGCGACAAAGATTGTTGTGCATGAGGTTCCCCCACCACAGCGTTGCGGTAGGCTTCGAAGCGTTCGCACTTTGCATCGGGCCAGGAGATCGTTTCGTTTTGCAGCTTCTTCTTCAACCAACGATAGCGTGCTGGAAAACGGCATTGCGCTTTCGCGAAGGAATCGGAAACCTGGGGATCTTCGAAGAAAGCTTTTACGGTGGCCCGGAGCTCTTCGTGATAATTTGTTTTACCATGAGGAGAAAAGAAAAAATCTTCGGAATCAATCTGGCTTTCGAATTTGCCGAAATTACTTTTTTCAAAATGCAAAAGCTTTTGCCATTGACGATCTTCCGCCAGGTGCTTTTGCTCGACAAGATTCAGGACTTGATCAGAGCTCCACGCAGAAACAGAGCTGAACGACATTAAGAATGCGACAGAGAAAGCCAACTTCATCGCTCTCAAGTTAATGGCTCTTTGCTGGGATGTCTAGAAAGGTGCTCGTTGTCAGAATAAAAAACGCAGTGGAATGCCCACTGCGTCTTAGCTTTAAAGCTTTTCTTTTAAAATAATTAAGCGCCGCAAACTTTAGAAGCGGTAACAACTTGATTCAAGTTCGCTTCAATTTTTGCTGGTTGCATTTGAGAGTCTACGAAGATTTTATTGTAGTTCTTTTTAACTACTGGAGCCATCGCAGCTGCATCACATTTCATAAGGTTTGCAAGACCTGCCAATGTCTCACCTTGACCACGAGCTGCATCATTCGCCAAAGCTACTTTGTTCACTTCGATAAAAGCTGGAACTTCTTTACTGTGCAGCAAAGCTCCGTCCACTTCACAGTTTGATGTACCAGAAGAGATACCGAAGGCCTGGTTCCAGCTAGTACCGTTAGTTGTGGCTGCAAGGATTTGTTGAACTTTACCTTGATCGCCCGCGAAGACCATTGAACCAAGACCGCAACCAGAAGCACCGTAACCTTCTTGTTTCCAACCTGGACCTTTTTTTGTTGGAGCTGCAAATGCAGATGAAGAAACCATTAATGCTAGAACCACAAACTTAGCAAATTTCATGAAAAACCTCCTAGATGAGTTTGCCGTTTAATAGTTTGAATAAAGATGCGACTATGTGCAACTAGAATGAATTCCAACGAATAGATGGGATCGGAAAGTCGATCCAATCTTCCATAGCCGGGAAACCTTCGGGACGTTGCTCCGTAAGACCTTTAAATTTCAAGAATCCCGTTAATGCACAAATAAACGCTTCAAAAGCGTGATTGTTTTCGATCATCAGTTTCACATCTTGATCATAAACGAAGGCGATATTATGAGTGCTGAGTGCGTGTAAAATTGCGCGGCGACTTTCGTCCCCACCGATGGCGTGCTTATGGAAAAGGAGATGGCTTTTCATCACGTGCAATGAGCGGCCAATTCTCCATAACGACAATTTCGGAAACACTTCGATGCAATTTACTTTCAAACGATGCTTGATATAGGCTGCTCTGGCTAACAAGGGTGCGGTGTTTGCTCCCATTGCATGTTGCAAGATAAATGGTTCTTCTAATTCCGTGGAAAGATACATCTCCACACAACGTTGGGTGTAAGGCGTGAAAAGCTTGCGAGGCTTTTTCTTTTTATGAAGTTTGCGCGTGTAATCCCACATCCACTTAACGTGAGCATTCGGACAAGTCTCAATGGAACCACAACACTTTTCACTCATGCAAAATGGCTGGCGAAAAGGAACGTCAAAGGCGACAGAATCAATTTCATCACGGTACTGATCGATAATTTCGTGGATTTTAAAATCCGCAGAGTGAACTTCATCGCTTTTGATTTTTTCTACCAAACGCGACAAGAAGACCTTTTTATGCTTTGGATAATACTCAACGATAGCGACGCAGGCTTTGTCGGTTTTACCGCCACCTAAAGAGACGCCGATAAAACGATGCACATCACCAGCATGGGATTCAGAGGAAGACACTGCCTTGACGGCCTTAGAAGGTTTTGCAACCTTCTTAGTCGTTTTCTTAGCTGTTTTCTTTTTAACAGCTTTATTCTTTACAGAGGATTTACGGGTTTTGCGCCCATCACCTGAAAGCCGGCTTTTTGGCATGCGTCTGCAACTCCTTTTTTGTTCTCAGGAGGGCACCACACAAGTACGCAACCACCGCCTCCAGCTCCACAAATCTTAACAGCCTCTGCGCCGTTCTGCAAAGAGAGTTCCGCAAGGCGATAGATCTCAGGACTTGAAAACTCCGGAGCCAAACGTACGCGTGCTTCGAACTCACGTTGGAAAAGAGATCCGAGTTCATTCCAGTTTCCAGCCCGAATCGCATGCTCCGTTTCGATGGCAATAACTTTCAGATCGCGAAGAGCTTGAAGAGTTCCAGGATCCTTGATCACCGAATCCTTCATCACCTCAAAGTTATTCAGACCCGAGTGATGAGCTTTTCCCGTATAAATCAGCATGAACTTTTCTGCCAACGGAGTGTTGGAAACATTCATGACTTCCTGTTGAATACCGTCGTAACCGTAGCGCAAGATATTCAAGCCGCCCGATGCTGCGGGGTAATAATCTTGAGTGCCCGTTGGTGTATTCAAGATCTCGGCTTCAATATTGTGCGCTGAGTGCACCATTTGATGCACATCACGGAACGGACGCCCCGTGAATTGCGCAAACGCCTTCATCAAACTGATCGTTAAACTTGAGCTTCCCCCCAAGCCACCGCCTACCGGGCTGTCTGAAGATGTCGACAAAGTGAAGCCCTGGCGAGGCATCCAATAGCGAAGTTGCGTCTGCAACAAAATCATTTTCGGATCAGTATCAGAAAGAGCGTCGACAAGATTTGTATAGGCTTTACGGATTTTTAGATCTGCTGACTCTAGAACGATCGTTGAATCTTCATGAGGAGTGATTTCAGCTGTGGTGAAAACATCGATAGCCACGTTAACAGTGGAAGCACCGTTAATGAATAAATAAAGGGGCCACAAATCAAGAGTGCCACCAGCTAGGTCCACACGGGTCGGAGATTTAACAACGATCTTCTGCATTACAACTTGTCTTTCTTTTCGGCGATCTGTGCCGTTTCATCGTCACCAGGCTTTTTATTCTCCTTCGGAGTGGCCCCTTCTTTCAAGTCCTCAATTTTAAGACTGATCAAATTGTCCAGGGCTCCCGGCTCCATCTCCATCTGCAAAGACGGGTCAGAGACTTTGGCGTAGATCTTTTTAGATGGCGCCTGCCCTACTTCACCCTTCCAAGCCTTATCCCCCAATTTGAGGTCTAGGACGAACAAGGATTTTAGAGCTGGCATCTTGCCTTCAACAAAGGAAGCACCCTTGGCATTGGAGATTCCGCGGAAAAGCTCGCGAACCTTTTGTTGATCCAAAATCAGGTCTTTGTTTGCCGGAGCAATCCAACGACCGTCCTTCAAAGAAATTTGCACACGGCCTGCTTGATTCTTCAAATTGAAATCTTCAATGGAGGCCATTTTAGCGCGCAAGAAGCGACGGTCACGGAATTCCGTAACTGTCTTCTTCACTCGCGTCTGCCAAGACGAGTTCACGACTAAAACTCGGTCTTCGTTGTCTCGGCGAGCAAACGGATTGTTTTCAAAGTTGAGTTTGTTGGAAATTTGGAAAGAATTCTTCTGACCCGCAGAATTGATGAACGTAATTGAACCTGCAGGTTGATCTAAACCATAAAGAGACCAATCAATACCTGGACCTTCTTTAGCGACGTCCAAGATCTTTTCGGAGGAAGCCATTTTCACAAGGTCATCCGCAGCGTTGTTGTCTCCAAGGTCCTTGATAGGAGATTCAACATTCCAACCTTCCACAGTGCGCTTGATTTGAATCTTTTCAGAACCTCTATCAATTTCAATAGAGTCCACCTGATCAAAGTTGATGGACAGCAGCTTCGCACTTTCGGCCTGGGTCGTTTCGGCCTTCTTTTCTTTCATGTAGTCATAAACGGCATAGCCACCAAACAACAATAAAGCGATAACTAAAAGACTGCGTCCCTTCACTCTCATTAGGCATTTCTCCTTCTAAAGTAAAGACCTGTGCCGATACCTAGTAAAATAATAGGAAGCGGAATGATGAATGCAAACAAGAATACCGCAAATTTGGTTTCTGTCAGAAGCAACTGTGTAGCTTGCGGCTCTTTTGGACTGATGCTGATAAGATTTTCTTCTTTAGCCAAAGCGGCAATCGAATTTAGAACCAAATCACGGTTCAAGTTTTGGTAAAGCATTTGGTTTGTCATAAAGTCGACATCCCCTGCCACAACCGCAGCGAAGTCCTTGGCTTTAGGATCACTGTCCCATTTTCCTGTGACTTCATCCACCAAGGCAAAGCTTCCTAAGTTGCCGTCTTCTTTCATACTCAATGAACGGAAAGACATGGATTTTGGATTGGTGCGAACCAACTCATCCACCGACATTCCCGGCAAATCCTGTTTTTTCAGGGATTGCGGATGACGGAACAATGTCACTTCACTTTGACCAAAGCCTTTAGTGATTTGATTCATCGGCGAGAACACCGCACCCATCACCGGACCTTGATTCACGCCTTGGCCCATCACTGTATCAACAATGTTAAAGACATAGTCGTTCTGAGGAGTGATGCCCATTTTCTTAACAAGCTTTTCAAGATTTGCGCTATTTTGCGACTCCAACGCGATAAAGAGACTGCCACCACGTTTCAAGTACTCTTCCAAAGCGGCGATCTCGTGATCGAGGAAGTTCTGCACCGGCCCCGCGATCACAATCACGTCCGCGTCCTCAGGAACTTTCGGATCTTGGATCAAAGGCAATGGCTTCACGGTGTAACGGTTGCGTTCAAGCATCAGCTTCAAGGCATTTAATCCCAAGCCTTCTTTAGCCTCTTCCAAGCTTTGCTCGCCGTGACCCACTGTAAAGTAAATCGTTTTATTTTTATCGCGAGTGACTTTGACCAAGGAACTGGTGAATTCTTGCTCGTCAATTTTTTGCAATAAATTGCGACGGCCTTTGTACACTACGAAGGCTGAGCCACTTCCTTTATCGACACCAAAGTCTTTTGCAATGTCTGGACGTTCATTCACTTCCACGAATTCCAATTGGATTTTCGGATTAATATCCTGGTACTTCTTAATCAACTCGCGAAACTGACGACGATTCTCTTCGTTGCCTTCCGTACCTTTTTTATAAAAGAAATAAACTTTCAGCTCGGAGTCCAGATTCTTCACCAACTGAATGGACTGTTCAGCCAACGTATTGGTTTGGGCATTCGAGAAATCAAATGTCCAATAGTGCTTCACACCCAAGTAGTTCACGACAGCCAATAAAGCCACCATCAAAAGAATCAGCACACCCATGCTCATTCCTTCTTTCGTCGTCTTCATTGTGAAAAACTCTTTGAAGAATACACGGTCTTTGATGAGACCAATCACTACAAAGAAAATCGCCAAGCATAAAGCCACCCAGCAGAAATTAACCCACTCGCCCAAAAGATAGCGAGTGATCGACATACATACTAAAGAGATCCCAGCAAATAAAAATGCAAGTTTACTAAATTTGCTCATGACTATCTCCAACGGGATGATTCAACAACGCGTTCAGCGAGGAAACAGAACAATACAATCAAGCTCGCAAAGAACACCAAACTGTTCGTACGGATCGTTCCTTCCACCAGGCTCGACAAATGTGTGCTTAAAGAAACGTGTTCGAAAACTTTTCGCGCCACTTCGCTGTCGACAACTTCCGCGCCGATTCCGACAAACCAGATCGAAACGTTTAAGATCACCGACATCACATAGGCCACCAGGCTGTTTTCCGTCAGTGACGAACAGAAAAGGTTCATCGCCGTATAAACGCCACCCACCAAGAAGATACCGAAGAATGCGATCAAGAGCGGTCCCCAGTTTAACTTGGCCAATGCTGCCGTCGCTACTGGATAAGAGAGCGCCAACAACACGATCCCCCCCATGGCACCCAAAGCGGCGAGGTATTTACCCAACACGATCTGCAAAGAGGTCACGGGTGACGTCAAAAGCAAATCGAAAGTGCGAAGCTTCTTTTCTTCCGCGAAAAGTTTCATCGTCAAAGCCGGCGTTACGAAAATCAAAAGCAGATTCAAGTAAGACAATTGACGCAAGAACACGCCGTAATGAATATTCAATTGGTTCGCTGGAATTCCCTGTTGCATTACGTAGTTCATCAAAAGCTGCGCAAACATGTTCAATTGGATGGGATAGATCCAGCTAAAGATCAAGCTCACCAAGAAACAGATAATCCAGAAAGTTGGGTTGGCGTAAAAGCCTTTAACTTCTTTTTTAAAGATCGTCAGGGTGCCGCTCATGCTTCACCTCCCTTTTCACCGTAAGTAAGTTTCAAGAACACATCTTCCAAATCAAGTTTTGAAGGACTGAATTCCAAAAGCCCCAAACCGTTATTCACCAAGCGTGAAGAAATCGCCGCGATCACATCGTCACCACCACGCACATCGATACGCCATTCTTTTGCCGAAGTGCCCGCTTGAACAGAAACCACTTCACGAATATCAGAAAGAACCGATTTCATATCCTGGACATCTCTATGCACGCGCACAAGCAAGCGACTTTGCCCCTGCTCCATCGTCGCCAAGTGATGAATGCTGTCTTCAGCAACAATCTTACCTTTATTGATGATAATGATCTTTTCACAGGTCGCCTGAACTTCAGGAAGAATGTGTGTAGAAAGAATGATTGTGTGTTGACCGCGCAAAGCTTTGATCAAATCACGGATCTCTGCCACTTGTTTTGGATCAAGACCCACAGTCGGCTCATCCAGGATCAAAACCTCTGGATCAGACACAATGGCTTGGGCGATACCCACACGTTGCTTGAAGCCTTTTGAAAGGTGATGAATCAGACGATTCTGAACTTCACCCAAATTGGTTTTTTCAATGGCCATGTCTACGGATTTTTCAATCAACGCCTTGGGCACCTGTTTAAGCGCAGCGACGTAGCGCAGATAATCGCGCACATACATATCGGCATAAACCGGAGGCGTCTCTGGCAAATAGCCAATTCGCTTTTTGACTTCAAGGGGGTTTTCGAAAACATCAAAGCCTGCAACCGAAGCGGTGCCATGGCTTGGAGCCATAAAGCCCGTGATGATTTTCATCGTTGTGGATTTACCGGCACCATTTGGGCCCAAGAAACCGACAACATCGCCCTTGTTAACAGAAAAATTAAGATGATCGATCGCCCGTCTTGGGCCGTAATCTTTGGTGAGATCTTTGACTTGAATCATGACCATTCCCCTATGCGAAACTCTAGGGAAAATTTTAGACCTGATCTCAACGCAAAGTAAAATGGAAAGTCTTTTCTCCGTGATAGGTGACGCGCCCCAATTTATCTCCCTTAATCGGACGAACAAAGCGGCACTCCACCATAACCACTGCAACTTTCTGCCCCACCATCAGAGATTTTGAAGATAAAGATTCTTTTGCAACCCATCCCGCCACTTCTTGAATTTCGTTGGACGAGATTTCTTGGTCGCGCTGACGGTGAATGATCGCGTGGGCGCCGGGATAATCCTTCAAATGAAGCCAGTAATCCCATGCCTTTGCCTGACGAAGCAAAGCCAAATTATCCGCTGCTGACTTTCCACAGTACGCCAAGGCTCCTGACTCCAGGGTGTATTTGCGTCCTCGAGCATCTGCTTTCTGCATCAAGTCGATCAAACCAGTTTTTTGCGGCTTTTCTTTGAAACTTGATCTCTCCAAAGTTTTGATTTCTTTTTCGAGCTCAACTAAACGCTCGCGAGCGCCGTCTTTCTTTCCGACCAACTGCTTAGCTTTAGAAAAAGTCGTCTCGATATTCCAACTCAAGGATTCTGATTTCGAGATATAGTTTTGCAAGTGCTCAGGCACATCCAAAGTGCCGTGAGTTTTTAAATAAACTCCGGCCTCTTGCCACAATAAATGCTTGTCACTTTCAATTTGCTTTTGAATCTCATCCAACGCTTTGCGCTTTTTCTCAAGATCCTTTTGACGTTGCTTTTCCCATTGCGCCACCGGATCTAATGAAGGTTTTTTCGCGGCCCCTTGCTCAGCCAACCACTCCTCGTGAAGCTCTTGCAAAGTGCGAGGCTCCGGAGGGTTCTCCACTATAGGTGCCTCTTTTAAATCCAGGGGTTTTTCCCACGCGATGGTCTTCCCACCTGAACGAACAATGAAATTGCACTGTTTGGGAATCATGCGAATCTCTATCTCACAAGTCGTTTGACGATTGCTCAAAGTTAACAGCACCACGCGCCCGAACTCTTCCTGCACTTGCATATCCGTGACATAGAGATTCTTCGCGTTGGAGTTCAAGAAAAGTCCCACGGGCTTTGGCTTCGCGCCTTTTTTGAAAGGGCACTGATTTTCAAAAAGCAGCATCATCGGCGTGTTGGGAACAAGGTCTAGGATCAACCAATACTGCGTTTTAAGATGGAACGACAGAGCTAGACCACGATCGTTAGCCAAAACCTCCTGCAGCTGCGCGCCCTCCAGTATTGGAGCGAAGTAAGAGACAAAGGTCTGCAGTTCTTGTTGAGTTAAGGCTTTCATGCGCTAGATTCTGTCATTCTTTGGGCCAAATTTCTAGAGTCTAACTTAGGTTCTATATTGGAAATCCGATAATTTCAGCATGAACACAGATACTCTATTGAAGATCGTTGAAACTCAGCTCCAAGAAACTAAGAACATGCGTGAAAAATCCGCTGATTTTGTAAATCGCGTTGTAATGATTTACGCCCTTCAACTTATGAAGCAAGGTAATATTCCTATGGATTATATGGAAGAAGTCCTTGAAGACCTCGAAGCTGAAGTTATCGAGATCTATCGCAAAAAGACTTACGGTTTTCTGACTTTGGAAGAATACCGCCGTCATAAATTCCGTCAAAAAGACGATCAATAATTTAACTGCTTCTAAAAAATATAAAGCTCCCCTGTTGCAGCAGTGGGAGCTTTTTTTATTTAGGATTGACCGACGATAACAAGAGTTGTCGCGATCAAAAATACTGTGATGGCCATTGCTGATCTCATAAGCTCTCCATGCTATTGATTTCTGACCCTAGCTTAGAGTGCCTTTCAAACTTCCTGCACTTGCAAGTTCGTCATCTGCAAAAGCGCAACTACTCGACTTTCTCGATCACCGCAAAGTACAGCGGACCAAAGCCAGCTTTGTCAGGCATATATGCCACTCCGTACTCTGTGCGTTCACCACCAATGCCAAGCGGCGCTTCAAGCAAACGCACTTGTTCTTTCTTCTTTTTCAAAAGTTTCTTAATGACTCCATCGTTTTCGATAGGGCTGATCGAGCAGGTGGAGTAGACGATGCGCCCGCCGGCTTTCACTGCCAACAACGCCGCGCTCAACAAAGAATACTGTCGTGTTGCCAGGTGTTCAGTACGACGAGGACTCCACTCATCCTGAGCCGCGGGATTTTCCAAGATATGACGTTCGCCGGAGCAAGGGGCATCTAACAAAATGCGATCGAAGCTATTAGGCTCTTTCAAACCAAACTGCACACCATCTTTGCCAGTCACCCACACTCGATTGCGCACATCGCGAGGAACGTACTGCTGAATTACTTTTTTCAAACGCTCACGTCTTTCCGGCGAAAGATCGTTGCAGAAAATCTCTCCGTCGTTTGACAGACTTTCAATCAGAATCAAACTCTTCCCCCCCGGAGCCGCACACATATCTAAAATACGATCCCCTTCGTGCGCCTCAAGTGCACGAGCCACCATGACACTGGCTGGATCCATCACATATGTGTCAAGCAACTCATCTTCCCGACGTTCGGGATGACTTCCCTCGCCTTGAGGAATCCAATAACATCCCGGAAGTTCACTTTTAGTTGGCAGTGATTTCCAGGGACGATCTTTTGAATCTTGCGTACCAAGCTGATTGATACGTGCCACTTGTTGCTCAGAATTTTGAAGAGCCGCAAACAAAGCGGACCAACGATCGCCGTAAACTTTTTCGAAGTGCTGATAGAAAGGATGAGTGGTTAGCATGGGACCATTAATAGAACATCTATCATCGTGCGTCACGAAAAAGGTGTCTCGGTGACACCGGAAAGTTAGGCACAGGAACTGCATTAATGCTTTCTGTACGAGTTCATTAGACACAACGACACCAAAAAAAGGAAAAACCATGAAACAACTTTTTGTCTCCTTGATCGCTCTTTGCGCCTTTGCACAAATTGCTCACGCAGAAATTGATTATAACCTTGACGCAGACACTGCTTCTCAAGAAATCGGAAGCGAAGTTGCCTATGGCTACGGTGGCGGTTGGGGTCCTCGCCCAGGCCCACGACCTGGTCCAGGTTATCCAGGTGGCCCAGGCCACGGCGGTCATCATGGTGGCGGCTGGGGCCCTGGTCCTGGTTATCCTCCAGGTCCCGGCTATCCTCCAGGCCCAGGTTACCCTCCAGGTCCAAACTATCCACCACCACCTCCTCCAGCACCACGTGTGGATTACGTAACTTGCGAGTCTTACGGCAGCCGTTACAACTCTTGCTACGTAAACCCATACGGCATCCGCAACTTCTATCTGGTAAGACAGAATTCAGATGCTCGCTGTGTGCAAAACGTCTCCTTCGGTCTTTCTGGAGATCGTATCTGGGTAGATCGTGGTTGCCGCGGAGTTTTCGCAATCGAACGTTACTAAAAGAAGGCGACCTCCGGGTCGCTTTTTTATTTATCGAAACCCACAGTTCTAACGAATTGTGGGCTTTGTTTTATGGGCTTAGTGGTATTTCGTTTTCGTTGTGACCTTCGGTTTTTACGAAGTCTCGTTTGGTTCCGTAGCGGGTGGGAACAAGATTCCGCATTTACGCGAAAAAGCTTTCCTGTCGGTATTTATGCTGATTATGCTGGGCGCATAAAATCTGCAAGTTCTGAACGTCATTCGTTCCTCCAGCCCAAATAGGTTGCTGGTGATCTATTTGCAGAAAGCGAGTGCTTCCGCAGATCTTTCCGGTCGTACGATCTTTAAATTGGCAGCATTTATTCTTGTTAAGAATGATTTTTTTAACTGTTGTTTGAACAGGCTTTCGCTCAAAGCTAGTTGAGGAGATCACACCCGAAGCGGGTGTACGAGGGTTCGACTCTTTCAAGTGAGTTCGGCGTTGAATCTCTTTTTTAGCTAAGTAAGTAAAAGTCTCGGTCCAGTTCTGTTCTTGTACCGCATGAGCGATCAAATCTTGAGCCTGTTTCAAGATTGCCATTTGATCTTTATTTAGGGTGATCGTTAACGTGACGGATTCATCTCGATGAACTTTTTCTTTATTCTCAACCAATACAGGCAAAGATAAGGCCTGGCACAAAATCACCTCTGTCTGTTGCTGATTGGTGTGTTCAATACGACTCAGAAGTTCCTTCTTTTCGTTTGTATCTAATTTTCGATCTTCAATCTTTTGAACAGCCCTGACAGCTTGCTGCACCTTGGAAAGCTGAGATAAGTTAAGAGCGCCACTTTCAATCTTTGAAGACAGCTCAGGAACTTCACGCAAGAGTCTTGCAGACTCAATTCGACGTAGGGCTGCTGAAGAACTGTATCCAAACTCCTGCACCATGAATTCATAAAGACTTGGATACGCCTTCTCGAGATATAACTTTCGAGTGTCTATCTCAGCAATGCACTCCAAAACCAAATGAGTGATCTTACGCTCGGTCTGCACAAGCTTCCCAAAACGAGCGAGTAAATCTGCATTCGACAAGTGGGCGATATTGAAATTTGAATCTTTCATTATTTACCTCCGTAGCGGAATTGGAGGTAATGTATCACGACTTTTCAGAGATCATTTTTACGGTTTTCGCCAGGTCATTTTCAATCTTGGAAGCGGCGGAAACATACATCTATTAAGCTTTAAACGCCTCTAGATTAAGTGCATTCAAGAGTCGCATCGTCCATCGCGAGAAAATGATTTGCGTTGAATGCCGGTCAGACAAGAACTTCGAAAACACCCAGCAAGAAATATTTTATTACAAATAAAATCAACGTCATGCAGAACAACTCTTCTTTGCTTCACAGGTATTACTAGAGAAAACATCAATCCAATATTGAAATATTCCCGATCCGCGTTTGGTTGTTACTGTGAAACTTTAAACTCTGAACTCAGTGAGTTCAGAGTTTAACTATCGCTTACACCTAATTATTCTGATGCATATCTTGATTTATCATTAACCCAAATCACCGCGTTTTTCTTCCAATTGATTCTCAAGATCCAAATCCTGATTTTGATTCTGCTTTTTGCTTTTTTAATTAAACACACGTTCACACCCGCTACGGAATCATCCAACAACTTACGAGAGTACTCTCTCGGAAGTATCGTTTGAGCCAAAAGACTTCGTAAAAACCGAAAGTCACAACGAAAACGAAGACCCCCTATAAGCACATAAAACAAAACCCACAATCGGTCAGGATTGTGGGTTTAATAAAGTCTTGAATAGCGACATTTTTCTATTTTCTGATTGGAAAAGAACAAATAAATTCACATCCTTGTTCCATACCACTCTTCACCGCCACAGTTCCTCCGTGGCTCTGCATGATGTGCTTTACTATCGCAAGGCCCAAGCCCGTACCGCCCGCATCTCGAGTGCGCCCTTTATCGACGCGATAGAAGCGTTCAAACAAGCGATCCAGGTGCTCTGCCGGAATTCCCGGCCCATCATCGATCACACGTAAAATAATGTACTCTTTAATGTCACGTTCCCAGCGGATTTGCACAGAGCCATGACTTGGGATGTACTTAACGGCATTGGATACCAGATTGCGCAGAACCTGTTCAACTTTGCGTGCATCCGCCATGAACGGCGGCACATCACCCACCACACGAATTGCAATATTCTTTTCCGCTGCCAACACCGCCATTTCTGAAAGAACATGCTCAGAAATTTGCAGAGGATGAATCATCTCAAGTTTCAACTCAGAATTCGAAGATTCTAATGACGTCAGACTCAGAAGATCGTTCACCAAATCCATCAAGCGATCGATATTTTTTGAAACGATATTCAAAAACTTGCCGGCTTGATCCATATGGCCGGTCTTCACGTCTTCCGTCAGAGTATCAACGTACCCTTTGATCGAAGTCAGAGGTGTGCGCAACTCGTGAGAGGCATTACCTACGAAATCAATCCGGATCTGCTCTGCACGTTTGAGTTCGGTGATATCATGGAAGATCCCCACGATGCCGTACACTTCACGAGTTTTTTCATTACGAATCGGGCTCACGGAAACATTGAAGTAGCGTGGCTGATTGTCGATCAAAGTTGGCAGCTTCACTGTGAAACGTTGAACTTTGCCATAACGAATGGCCTTCTCAAATCCTTCCAACACATCAGAAGAACGAATGGCATCTTTCAGGCGCAAGTTTTCTAACTGCAATTGCGGACCGGACAAGAACTGCGCCGCAAATTGAGAGTTGAAGTAAAGAATCTTCTCATCAAGACTCACGCTGACCAAGCCCTCGGATACGGAGCTCATAAAGGCTTGAGACTCTTCTTGAGCTTGTAAGAACTGCGCTTTACGGCGCTTCATCTTGCGATGAATCTTATTCAACGCAATTTCAAGTTCTGAAAGTTCATCAACTTCGTCATCCAAAAGGTCGTCGTCATGAGCTGAAACCAACTCTCCATAGGCGCGCTTATTGGAAATACGCAAAGCCTTCAAGATCACTTTGTGCACGGGATTCGCGAACCGATAAGAAATCGCTGCGGCAGCCGGCAAACTGAACAGGAACAAGTTGAAAAGAAGATCGCGATAAACAAAATCAGCCTGACGATTATGACGATCCAACACCGCCGCAATAATAAAGACCAGAAGATTGAAACCAATCACCTGATAGAAAAAGAATTTCCAGAACAAGCGCCACGGAAAGCGAATGAATTTATTCATGAAGGTTCCATCTTAACACGATAGCCGACTCCGCGAATGGTTTCGATGCGATCGCCCCACTCGCCCAGTTTTTTTCGAAGGCCGAAGACGTGAGTATCGATCGTACGACCGACAACACTGATGCCTTCACCTTGGATATTTTCGATCAATTTCTCACGAGTTAGAACCACACCTTGGTTTTGTACCAAGGTTCCTAGCAACTTGAACTCTGACGGAGTCAGGTGCAAAGGTTCGCCGTTGTATGAAATCTCGTAAGTTTTAAAGTTCATTTTCAATCCATGGATTTGCACTTCGCCATCCACTTTAGGAGCCGCGTCCTCTTGCGGGTTCGCTCGGCGTAGAAGAGCTTTTGCACGAGCAATCAAAACTGTCGGATTGAATGGTTTTGTGAGGTAGTCGTCAGCACCGCGCTCTAGGCCGGTTACGATATCTTGAGGTTCCGTTTTTGCCGTTACCATTAAGACGCTGGCATTTTTATTTTTAGCTTTGATGCGATCAAGGATGTCGACCCCATGAAGACCAGGCAACATCCAATCAAGAACAAAGAGCTGGAAAGTTTTATTGTTATTCAATTCTGTGAGGGCTTCTTCGGCAGAGGCACATTCTGTAACCCGGTACCCTTGGCGCAACAAGTGCAATGCCATAAGTT
>JAGIAF010000080.1 GCA_017745015.1 Bdellovibrio sp.
CAGCAAAAGCATCTTTCTCATGAAAACTCCCTCGGAGAAAATCATAAAAGCAACATCTCAAATGCCAAAATAATCTTTAGTTATGATCGCAAACAATGATGACTGGCAGAGTTATGATGCAGTATTGCTACCAAAAGTGTGTCCGTACCTTATCACCCGTACCTTATCACCCTACCAGTACGCCGCCGACGCAGCAACGCAGGGAAAAGGAAAAAGCTGGTGTTCCTATCGGCAGTAGTTGAACTGTTCGAAGTAGCGTTGGCAGACGGAGTATTGGCTGGTGCAGTCGTTGACGTCTGCGGAGTTGTAGTGAGTTGTTGGGCAGCTGCGCGCTTTGTTGCGTGTGACTGTCACTACGATATCGCCTTCGGCGAAGGGAGCTGCGGAAGTGTTGTCGCCCGTGACTTTATAGTGAATGCGGTTTTTTCCAGCCATCAAAAGTGGCTTTTGGAAAAGCGTCGAGATCCACAAGTTGACTGAACCACGGCTGCGGCCGCGAGCTCCGTCATAGTCATCGGACTTTGTGCGAACTGAGTTGTCATCACGTTTATTCGTCAATTCCACTTTCGTGGCACGAGCATCGCGAGGACCTTTGAAATAATCATAAGAAACAGGATCCAAAACCACATCACGACATGTGAAGCTTGCAGAGCCGCCTCCGTTGAAACCTTCGCAGGTTACAACTACTTGGCCTTCAAGTGGTGTTGCTTTGAAATCGTTACCCGAGGAGAAGCCGGCAACGTCAGCCGCGTGAGCGAACGATCCGAGCATGCAGAATGTAAGAATAGTTTTGAACATAAAAGGCCCCCTCTAATTGCCTCGAATGTGGCGGTAGAGTAGGGCCTCTATTTTTGAGAAGCAATAACTAGCGCGTCAAACCCTTCATGGTATTCCACGCCTTAAGATAGCTAAATGCTTGATATGCTTGGTAATCTGCCTTCAACAATTTGTCGCGAGGCGATAGTTTCTCATCTTTTTTAGAGCCTAAATCTTTCCACCAAGCTAACGCGCCGTCTTCAGCGCCCTTCTTAATATCAAGCTTTTCAGCAGCTTTCTCTTTGTCACCTTTCAAGTGGCCAGCGATATCACCCTCACGAGTTGTTTGCTGTTTCACAATAGATTTAGAGAATGCTTCTGGATCAACATCTTCGATTTCAACGTCAGGATGGATACCTTCAGCTTGGATCGAAACACCACTTGGCGTGTAGTAACGAGCCACTGTCAGTTTCAAGCCAGAACCGTCGCCAAGTTTGATCACAGACTGAACGGAACCTTTACCGAAAGTACGTTGACCTACGATCAAGGCACGTTTGTTATCTTGCAAAGCGCCGGAAACAATCTCACTCGCACTTGCCGTGTACTCGTTCACCAAGATCACAAGAGGAACATCCGTGTACTTGCCTTTTTTAGTCGCCATCGCCACTTCTTTTTCGGCTTTGTTACGACCGATCGTGCTGACAATCACGCCCTCTTTCAAGAACATGTCGCTGACTTTAACGGCTTGATCCAACAAACCACCTGGATTTCTGCGCAAGTCGATCAACATACCAGCGATTTTGCCGTTGTTGTTTTTCGCATGAAGTTCCATCGCTTTTTCGAGATCTTTTTGCGTGTTCTCAATGAAGCTTGTGATTCTTACGTAAGCGAAGCCATCACCCAGATCTGTGTACTTAACAGATTTGATTTTTACAGAACCGCGAGTAATTGAAATGTCGCGAGGTTTTTCTTCTCCGTCACGCACCACGCGCAAAACAATTTTGCTGCCTTTTTTTCCACGCATCATTTGAGATGCTTCAACCAAGCTCATGCCTTTTGTGCTGGCGCCATCTATTGCGACAACTTTGTCACCGGCTTTGATGCCTGCAACCCAAGCTGGAGCATCTTCAATTGGAGAGATGATCGTAAGAATTCCGTTTTGCACAGAGATCTCGATACCCAAACCACCGAACTCACCGCTTGTTTCAGTTTCGAAGTCTTTGAAGATATCTGGCGGCATAAAGTTCGTGTGAGGATCTAACTCACGAAGCATCCCTTTGATCGCGCCGTATACCAATTTTTTAGTATCGGTCTCTTCAACATAGTACTGTTGAATAAGATTAAGAACTTTTGAGAAATTTTGAAGATCCGCATAGCGCTCTTGAGCGAAAGCACGGACTTGAAAACCTGTTTCAGCCATGACGAAAAGGACTAGGAGCAAGATGCCTCCTAAAATATAGGTTTTCCAGTAGCGTTTGATTGATTGCATGTGGTTAGAGTCCTTTCATCCACTGTTGCGGGTCGTATGGTTCGGAAAAATGTCTAATTTCAAAATATAATCCAGCCGGATTGTCAGTGGAGATTCCCCCTGCACTGCCAACAACTTGAGATTGCGTAATCTCGTCTCCCAAGTTCACCTTAACTTCTTCAGCGTTTGCATAGACCGTATAGTAGTGGTCTCCATGGTCGACAATCAGCGTGTTTCCAAAACCCGGTAGCTCCCCAACATAAGAAACTTTGCCGCTGAAAACTGATTTGATCGGACTGCCCTTCGCCGCAGATATAAAGATACCTTTGCTAGATAAAGTGTACGGGTGATCTTGACCTTTCATAAGTCCAAATTTTCGAGTTACGACACCTTCAAGAGGTCGAGGTAGCTCACCCTTTTGGTCACCGAAGGACGCTTTGAAAAGAAGATCGAATACCCCGGCATCATCGATATTGAATTGCATCGACTTTTCCCGTAGGCCATTGATTTTATTAATAGCAAAGAGCTTGCTCTTTCGAATGCCATCAAGAAGTTTGTTCTTCAAAGCTTGTTCGGCAATAAGTTTCTTTTCTTGCTCTGTGATCTTTTGTTCGACGGATTTAAGGCTCTCTAAGCGTACGGCGAGAGTCTTTCTTTTCGCCTGCAAATCCTGGACGTCTTGACGGTAGTTTTTGATCAACTCAAGGTCTCTTGACGCCACAATTCCAAGAATCTTCAAATTTCTTTCCAAAGAAACAGAACTATCTGAGGTTAAAAGAAAGCGTGCCAAGGGTTGGCCGCCCAACTTGTAAATTGCTTTCAAGCGCTCCGCTAAAAGAGCGCGTTGAGATTTAGCTTTGCCGTCCAGTTCATCGACCTTGGCATTCAGAGTATTGATATTTACTTCAAGCAAGGCCCGTTGTTGCGAAAGACTTCCGCGCTCGGTAACTGATTTTTTGATTTTCTTATTGATCTCGTACAGACCTGACAGAACTTGACGCTGTTTGAGTTCGGCATCTTCCAGCTTCTTCTTGGTCGCCTCGAAGTCCTTCGTCAACGTATCCATCTCAGCAGGAGCTGATGCTCTTGCTGTCGAGACAATAAAGAAGAATGCCGCTAGGGCCTGGGACCATTTCAAAGTTTAAGCCCTCTGACTGGCAGCCCAGCCATCGTTGATTTTACGAACGCATAAGTATGAACCCAGTGCGCCCATGGCCGTACCACCGATAATGACAATCACCACTGAAACCGGAGAAATAAATGTCAGATGCTCACCCAGCTGCAAAAAGCTTAGGCGCTGAACAACAAGACTTTTTAAACCGACATACAGACCATAACAAAGGCCGACGGCAAGAGTAGAAGAAACCACTCCTAACAATGCGCCCTCTTTTAGGAATGGCTTACGGATCATAGATGTTGTTGCACCGATCATCTCAAGCACGACGATTTCATCACGATGAGCTTGCACCGAAGCGCGAATCGCATTGGACATCACAAACATTGAAGCCAGTACGATCACAATGCCCACGACTTGCAAGGTGATTTCAATGGCCGAAACAAAGGCTGCGTATTTCTCAACCCAATCTTGGCCATAACCAACGTCATCAACACCTTGCTTTGCTTTTAAACCTGATGCCAGGTTTTGCAAAACCTTGCTTTGTTCTGACGCCGGAATGTTGCTAGCAAGTTTGACTTGCAGACTTGCAGGGATCAACTTCAGCAACTCTTCATCCTTACTAATATCCGGCGCATAACTTGCCAGTTGCACGCGAAAATCAGAGAGAGCTTTTTCTTGTGATACAAGTTGCACATCACTGACTTGGCCGCTGTCTTTTAAATACTGTTCAATATCTTGGCGACCTTGCTCTGAAAGATCCGATGATAGATATACAGTCATCTGCACATCTTCACCCCATAAGGTCAGAATATTTCTAAAGTTTTTTGAAACTAATAGCGACGCACCAATCACCACAAAACAGGCTGTAACGACGATCAATGTTGTTAGCTTTAAGGCGAAATTCTTTTGTGGAGGTCTCACTTTGTATCCCCCACAATCATTCCTTCTTTTAATTCCAGGGTTCTTTTACGACGACGCTTTACCATCTCGTGATCATGGGTCGCGACAAACACTGTCGTTCCTTGAGAACATACCCGCTCTAAAAGATCCATGATCTCTTCACTTAAACGAGGATCCAAATTACCCGTAGGCTCATCGGCAATCAAAACACCCGGCTGGTGAA
This sequence comes from Bdellovibrio sp., assembly GCA_017745015.1. Lineage (GTDB taxonomy): Bacteria > Bdellovibrionota > Bdellovibrionia > Bdellovibrionales > Bdellovibrionaceae > Bdellovibrio. Next base: position 4,465 of record JAGIAF010000080.1, read on the forward strand.
TAATCGCACGAGCAATCGCGGTACGTTGTTGCTCACCGCCGGAAACAAACTCTGGATATTGATCGTGTTTGTGCGCAAGTCCCACTTGCTCTAGAACTTCATAAACTCTGCGTTGAATCGCTGGCGTTTTATCACCGCGAATCTGCAATGGCAGAGCAACGTTTTCAAAGATAGTGCGATCTTTCAAAAGCTTGAAATCTTGGAAGATCACGCCGATTTTTCGGCGATAGAAGGGAATCTGTCCGTCTTTAATTTCCGCCAGATCATAGCCGGCAACATTGACGCCACCAGAAGTGGCAACATCATAGGCAGAGATCATTTTGAACAGCGTGGTTTTTCCAGCGCCACTCGGACCTGTCAAAAACACGAATTCACCTTTGTCGATTTTCAAATCGATATTTTTAAGGGCATGAACCGGACCGGGATAAGTCTTATAGACGTGAGAGAACTCAATCATCTCTCTATAGTATGAAAGATGATCGCTAAAGCATACTCGCCCGAAGTCGAGGTTTTAACTATTTTTAAGGCATTCCGCCAGCCATCAGCGTGTCGATAATTGTCGAGTGCTGACGATGAAGAGCTTGTTTGATTGCTTCATCCTGTCGGTTGGAACCATTTTGCAGCACTTTATCGTGAGGTGTTTTGATGGTTTTCATCACGGCACCGTTACAGAAAATACGACTTACTAGAAACGGATTCTGCATGCCCCAGTCTTCCGTTTGCACATGGTATTTCTGTCCGCGAACTGTGATATCTGAATTAAAACCTTTTTGCATTCCCACAAACCTCGCTTCGTAATTTAGCAAAAAAATGTCGTGAGCTCACCAAGTTTTTATGTGTGTGATCATTTGACGTAGATCCAGAGCACACATATAAAAGTTTATGGAGGGAATCGTGACGAAATCTTTAATTCTATTTTTGACCGCTCTATCAATTTCATTTTCTGCCAAAGCTCAAGAAGCCGCGCCACCACCGCCGTTCAAAGGAACTGCTGAAGCCGGTGCAATTCTAGTGACAGGAAATTCTGACTCGGAAAACTATGCGGCCAAGGCAGGTGTTTCTTATACTCAGGGCAAACACGTTTATAGCGCTTTTGGTCATTATATTAAGACTGAAGCTAACAATGTTGAAAGTGCACGCAACTGGGACATCGGCGTTCGTTACGATCACGCTTGGACTGATTACCTTGGCTTCTACGTGGGTCAAAAAACGGAATCCGATATCTTTGCCGGTTACCTCCAAAGGGATTCTACCGACGTCGGTTTGAAGTACTTCCTGACTAAAACGGATACTTTTACTTGGACCCTTGAGGCCGGTTATCGCTACTCAAAAACTCAGCAAGTTCTAACTGGAACTACTTACGATCAACTTATGCGTATTTACAGCGAAGTGAACAAGTCTTTCGATAAGACTTTCTCGTTCAAATATTGGGCTGAATATCTTCCGAACATGACGGATCCTGATGCTTACATGTTCAATACCGAAGCTTCCATCAATGTTATGTTAAATTCCATCTTCTCATTGAAGCTGGCTTACTTGCTACAATATCAAAATCAACCACCAGACGGTGGCAAGTACGACACAACAACGTCAACTTTGAACTTAGTAGCTAAGTTTTAGTTGGAAAGGACGTCTAAAATGTTCAAAGAGTTTAAAACCTTCCTCATGAGAGGCAACGTTCTGGATCTGGCTGTCGGTATCATCATTGGTGCCGCCTTCGGTAAGATCGTGAGCTCTTTTGTCGGCGATGTGCTTATGCCCATCATTGGCTTGGCTATGGGAAAAGTTGATTTTTCAAACTTGTTTGTCGCCCTCAACGGCGAAGCGTATCCAACTTTGGATGCTGCAAAAAAAGCAGGTGCCGCGACTTTAAACTACGGTCTTTTCATTAATGCGATCATTGATTTCGTGATCGTTGCTTTTGCGATCTTCATGATCGTTAAAGCTGCAAATCGCTTCCAGAAAAAAGAGGAAGCAAAAGTCGATACGAAGCAATGCCCAGAATGTTTAACGAATATTCCCCTAGCAGCCCGCAAATGTTCTGCGTGCGGATCTTTGCAAACTGGTGGTCCTTTCTCTGGTAAAGCACCAACTATGAATGTCTAACCCGCCTACGCTAAAGCTACGGCGGGCATGCCCGCCGTTCAAGACTTCTGTCTAAATTTATCACGGCGTAGCCTCTAAGTGGCGACGGCGTATCATTTTGAAACGTAAACTTTCCTTGCACTGGTGCCGTTAATTGGTACTGGAATTGCATGATTATTCCTGCATCAGGGGGAGAGCAAATGAATTACATTTCACAAGGTATGAAAAAGACATCTGTTCAAATCTTTTTCACCATCACATCTTCTCTATTAATAGCTCCTGCAGCCTTTGCGGTCGACACCTCCGCTTGCTATACAAAAGAAATTGCCATTTCAGACAGGGCAAAGTGTGTAGAGGAGCTTAAGAAAGCTGCCTCCGACGATGATAAGAAAGGTGACTGTTCTGACTTGCAAAAAACTATTGCCGACGCGAAGAGCGATCGAGCGAAAGCTTGTAAATCTGCTGGTGTAGGAACGGACTGCGAAGACCGCGTAGAAGCTTGTACACAAGCTGCGAGTGAGTCTGGCTATAACACCACTGCAGCACTTTTAAATGCTGCGGGTGTAAGTTCAGAAATTACTAACGTCATTGGCGGAGCAGGCAAATCACAATCCAGCGGTTGCCCTCAATATACAGCCCAAGACTTTGCTACAAAAAAAGACAAATATACAGATGCTCTTGATAAAGCAGAAGATGACCTTGCAAAACTTACTGATGACAAAGCTGACGCCGAAGAAGATTTCAACAAAGAGATCAATGACCTTCAAGAAGACCTAAATAAAGCTCAAGAAGATCTTGATAAGAAGAAGAATGAAATTTCTGATAAAAAGCGTGAACAAATCGCCGAAATGCAAAAACAGCAGAATGAGGCGAAGTCTGCCATGCGTGACAATGAAACAAAAATTCTTCAGCTGCGTGGACAGCTGATTTCAACACAAAGAAAATTCGCGAAAGACATGATCGGTCTTACTGAAAATATGACAACCCTTCAATGTAAGGCTAAGCTTGAAGATGCAAAATCAAAAATGTCTAGCAGCGGTTATACTGGCACTGGAAAGCTCTTTCAAAAGAATCAAAGCAAGAAAGATATTTTACTTGCTACATGGAAAGCCTGCATTGATGAATACCAGCAACAGCGCGCTGCCCTGACCGAAACACAGAATCAACAACTTAAAGAAATTCAGGATCAGATCAATAGAGCGGAAGAAGACAAGGCCACGACTCAAGACACAATCAACTTGGCTCAATCGCAATTGACAGAAGCCCAAACTCAAGCTGCAAATGAAGTCAGTCAAGCCGAGCAAAGTCTTCTTAAATTGATGCAAAACACGCAAAATAAGATGACCGCTGCGAAGCAAAAGCTTGATACAAAGTTGCAGAAAATTGCCCAAAGAACTACAGACCTCACTGAAAAGATCAACCGTCTTAATAATCAGTTGGCGACCTTGGGCGCTGAACCACGCTCAGGAGCGACAGCGACCGCTGCAGATATCTCTGAAGAACTTGCGAGCTATGAAGAAACTCGTGCAACTGCCGTTGCAGCTGCAAAGGAACTGGGCTGCGGTTTTGCTAAGAAGCTCTCAACTTCAGGCGCGATCAAATAATCTATACCTCGTCTTCGGACCAGTGTCCCTAGACCCTTACCATTCCGACTGCTAGAATAGGGGCTCGTTAAAGGAGCCCCTTACCGTGTTAAAGAAAATCATCCTGGCATTTGTCGGTCTTTGCCTTATTGGAGTCCTTGCACTCTATCTTATTCTTCAATCTGTTAAAGCAAGTCTTCCACAACTGATCACGGTCAAAGACTACGAACCACTTTTGGTCAGCCAAGTCTATGATCGCAACGGTAAAAAGATCGGTGAGTTCTTCCGTGAACGCCGCACACTTGTTCCTTACAACAAAATTCCACCCGATCTGGTGCATGCATTCTTGTCTGCGGAGGACGATCAGTTCTTCCAACATAAAGGGATCAATCCACAAGCGATCTTTCGTGCTGCACTCGCAAACTTAAGAGCAGGTCGTTCGGTTCAAGGGGGATCGACGATTACTCAGCAGGTTGCGAAAACATTGCTCCTTTCATCTGAAAAAACTCTGACTCGTAAATTGCGTGATATCTTGCTTGCTCTTGAGATGGAGAAAAATCTTAAGAAAGAAGACATCTTGTATCTTTACCTGAACCAAATTTATTTCGGCCAAGGCGCTTACGGCGTTGAACAAGCGGCACAAACTTACTATCGTAAACCGGTTAGCAAGCTGACTCTGCCAGAAATGGCCATCCTTGCGGGACTTCCGCAAGCTCCGAGCGGTTACAGCCCGGTTCGTAATCCGTTAAGAGCAAAAGAACGTCAAGTGTACGTACTTCACCGTATGGCTGACGTGGGTTACATCACGAAAGAGCAAGCTGAGAAAGCAATCAAAGAACCCGTTAAAGTATTCGTTCGCGAAAACTATGAAGAGTACGCTCCATTTTACCTAGAAACTGTTCGTCAGTTGCTCGTCGCTCAATTGGGCGAAAATATGGTTTTGGATAAAGGCCTTCGCATCTACACAAGCCTTGATTTGCAAAAGCAACTTGCCGCTCAAGAATCTGTGATGGCCGGGCTTAAGAGCCTTGATAAACGCCAAGGTTATCGTGGTCCATTAAAGAATGTTTCTTCTGATGAAGAAGCTCATAAGTTTATCGCTGACAACCGTACAAAGCTTATCAGTGATTCGACTTCTGAGCGTATTATCCTACCGGAAGGTAAATTTGCGGACCTCGTTCCTAAGCGCGATGAAAAAGCGACAAAAGATCACCCGCTTCTTCCAACATACATTAAGCTTCAAGACTCCGTTCAAGGCGTTGTCACAATGGTTGATGATACTGCTGGTTTGGTTTATGTGCAGCTGCCAGATACTCAAGGCTTGATCGACTTCGACACAATGACTTGGGCGCGTAAGCCCGACACTGACAAACGCTACGATCTTTCGACGATAAAAAAACCATCCGAAGCTTTGAAAAAAGGCGATGTGATCTTAGTGAAAGTTGTGGGCGACAGATTCTCCCCATCACGTATCATTGCTCAAAGCAAAAAGAAAAATGCACCAACTTTGAGACTTCCAGACTTCTCTCGTTATGTAGATTTGGAATTAGATCAAGAGCCTTTGGTTGAGGGCGCATTGATTTCTTTGGATCAAGAATCCCAAGATGTTTTGGCGATGGTTGGCGGAACAAGCTTCGCGAAGAGCGAATTCAACCGCGCGATCCAAGCTCCTCGTCAGACGGGCTCATCCTTTAAATCAATCGTCTATGCTTCAGCTTTGGACAAAGGCTACACTCCCGCCACCCCAATCATGGATGCGCCACTTGTATACGAAGAAGGTGGCAACGGTGGTGGTGACGAAGAGGGCCAAGGCGATGCAAAAGTTTGGAAGCCAGCGAATCACTCGAAAAGTTTCGGTGGCGATATCATTGTAAGAAATGCGATTGCTCAGTCGCTGAATATCCCGGCGGTTAAGGTGATTGAAGACGTTGGCGTTCCTTGGGCAATTGAATATTCTCACCGCTTGGGTATCTATAGTCCTTTGAATCAAGACTTCACATTGGTATTGGGTTCAAGCTCTGTCACTTTGTATGAAATGACGAAAGTATTCTCAGAATTTGGTCGCTTGGGAAAACGCACTCGCCCTCAATTGATTCACAAAGTGGACGATATGAATGGCCAAACAGTGATTCAGTCGATTTCTTTGGATTCACGTTTTGAAAAAGAGATGAAACCTTATGACGATGACTTTGAAGCTCGTCGCAAAGACTATCTCACTCTGATGAAAGATCCGGCTCAATTGGAAGCTTTCAAAAAGAAAGATCCGAAAAAAGCCGCTATGGCTGAACACTTCTTCTTTGAAGATCCGGATCAATTAATCAAACCTACAACTGCGTTCGTCATGACTTCTCTTTTGAAGGGTGTTGTTGAAGATAAAAAAGGTACTGGTGTTCGTGCTCGCGCATTGGGTCGTGAAGTTGCCGGTAAAACAGGTACTACGAACAACTACTATGACGCGTGGTTTATTGGCTACAGCCCTCAGATCGCAACTGGTGTGTGGGTGGGCTTTGACAAAGAGAAAAGTCTTGGAAAAGGCGAGGTCGGTGGTCGTTCAGCACTTCCGATTTGGGTGGATTACATGAAAGCGGCTCATGAGGGACTTCCTCAGATGACTTTCCCTGTTCCAGACGGTATTGTATTTGCGAACATCGATAGTGAAACTGGTAAACTCGCTAACGCTTCAACGAAGAGTATTCTTCGCCAAGCATTTATCGAAGGAACCGAGCCGACCGCGGCTTCTAGCAAACAAGAAGAAGCGACCGACTTTTACAAACAGGATCTCTCTGAATGAAGGATATTCACCTCTGGGGGGTGAAACAAAACAATCTTAAGAACATCGAGGTCAAAATTCCTGTCGGCTCAATGACAGTGATTTGTGGCCCGAGTGGATCAGGGAAATCCTCCTTGGCCTTCGAGACTCTTTTTGCCGAAGGCCAACGTCGCTTCATCGAGAGCATGTCGAACTATGCTCGTCAGTTCCTTAACAAAGCACCAAAGCCAGACATCGAAGGCATTACGAATATTCCGCCAGCGATTTCTATCGAACAAAAAAATACCGTGAAGAGTTCGCGTTCTACAGTTGGCACCACAACTGAGATCATCGACTATCTTCGCTTGTTATTTGAAAAAGTGGGTAAGTCTTATTGCCCAACCCATCACTGCCCGACAGAGAAAGAAAGTGTGACGGAGGCTACTGATAAAGTAATCAAAAACTTTACCGGCAAGCGTGGTTATATTTTGGTGGAAATTTCTGAGGCCGGTCGAGTCGCCCAAGGCAAGAAGCTGCACTCGCTGCTTTTGCAAGACGGTTACCTGCGTATTTATGTTCCTAAAATTGCACCTCCTTTGAAGCCGGTAGCCAAAGCTGCGGCTAAAAAGAAAGTCGCAAAAAAAGCTTCTAAAAAAGTTGAAGTTGAAATCCCCGTAGCTCCGCCGATTGTCACTCAAGGTTTAACGACTGAAGAGATGGGCACCGTCGTTGAGATCGGTGATGCAGCCGCCATCAAAAAAGGCCTTCCCAAAGAAACTTTCTATTTGGTGATCGATCGTATGAGCTTCAACGAAGATGAGCGTGGTCGCATTGCCGATTCATTGACTCAAGCTTACGAAGCCAGCATCAAATACAATTCAAATTTGATCACTCGCAAAGCCACGATTCTTTCGACTGAAGGTCAACGCCTGCAAGTGAGCGAAGAATCTTCGTGCCCAATTTGCGGCTACACACCTCCGATGTTGAGTTCAAAGCTTTTCAGCTTCAACTCTCCAATTGGTGCCTGCCCGACTTGTAAAGGCTTTGGAAATATTTTGGACATCGACGAAGCCAAAGTAATTCCAAATCCTGCGATGAGTTTAGCGCAAGGAGCTTTGAGCCCCTTCTGGATGCCAAGTGCAGCCC
>JAGIAF010000081.1 GCA_017745015.1 Bdellovibrio sp.
AGTACTATCCGGATGGTCTTGTAAAAGTAAAAGCAACGGCTGCAACTCGTATGGCATTTGAATACGAACCAGCGTTGAAGAAAGTAAGCTCGGTATCGACTACGTTCTTTAACCAAAAAGGTGCGAAGGTTGCGACGAAAGCCACTCAGTTTAAGTATGACGGCAAAGGCAACTTGTCATTTGCTCAAAACTCTGATGGTCAAAAAATTGCGATGACTTACGATAACCGCGGTCGTATCGCAACCATCACTGACCAAGCAAAGAAAGTTGTTAAGATCGAATACGAAGAACGCTATGGCAAACCGGCCGTGGTCTCTCGCCCGGGTCTTGGTACGATTCAGGTTTCTTATAAAGCTAATGGAGAGATCAATAAGGTCGACAGCAAAGAAGGTCCTTCTGTGGCAATGCAAGTGGCCAGCACATTCAATAACTTGCTAGACATTATCGCTCCTGCTACAGCAGAGCTATATCTCTAAGAAAGAGGACGACGTTATGAAAAAAATCTTGTTATTGGCTATCTTCGCCATCGTAGGTTCGACGCTGACATTTGCTTCTACTTCTTATGCTCTTGATGAAGCTTTGCTTAAACCGCTAACTGGCGCAGTTAATCCAGGCTCGGACCCTAATGAGAATATGGGCAGATCTGGTTTAACTGAAGCTGAAGTGGCTTCTGTTGGAAATTGTAAAGAGTGTTTGGCTCGCCTTAAACATGGTCGCATGAACGACAACACTCCTTACCGTCCTGGTGGTTCAGGATCAGATACCGGAACAAGCAAGCCTACGGGCGCTACGAAGTAATCTTGTTCACTTGCTAGTCAGGCATGGAACAAAAAAAGGCTCTGGTCATCCAGGGCCTTTTTTATTGGAAAAACGTGCTCTGTAAGTATCTGAAATCACATGGTGCCGTCTCATCTTGAGACACCCTCTAGTGGCACAGCCGCTGCAATACCCTCCATTGAAGACTAATTACCTATCAAAGGAGAGAACAATGAAACTTACAAAAATCTTTATGGCGATCGCTATTGCTGCAACAGCTTCAGCATCTATGGCTGCTCCTGACTGCAAAGCCCAGTCAAAAGTTTCCATTAATGCGAGCTCAAATCCAGAGATCGTACGCGCTTCAGGATCGTCGACATCATCTGCAGTGCGCGGCACGAAATAGTATAAATTAAGACCCCTAGGGAGAGTGGCATTCCCCCCATGTCGCTCTCTCTTCCCCCACTTCACTTTGTCTAAAGTGTTGCCATGGCATTGCGTAAAAGGGCCAACTCTGGCGCCGCCGTCTCATTCTAAGAACTGAAATTTATAAGTAGTTGATTTGTGGTCGCTGATTTCTCAGCCTGAGGCATCTTGCTTGGCACATCGGATGCAATAGAGGTTAGTATCCGACGCAACCAAGGAGACGAAAATGAAAACAGTTAAAGCAATCATCACAGTAGCAGTTCTAACAATCGCTTCTACATCTTTCGCTGCCACTAAATGCAACCAAGGTTTTTCTTCTGGTGGCAACAGCCTCATGCAAAACACTGTGGCTTCATCTACCAATATCGCCGCAACTAAAACTGCTTCAACTGCAACTGTTAAAGCTGCTCGCTAATCTTAACGAACAGCCTTCTCGTGAGCACCTTCTTGAAAGCCATCCACCGTGCTCGCAACGCCATCTTTCACATGACCCGCAAGATTCCTTAAGGCCATCGCGCCACCTGCCGCTGCACTTTGAATGTACTGAGACACCGTTGATCTCTGCAGCCATCTGAAAGTGTAAGACTCAATTGAATTCCCACCCACTTTAACTTGAGCAAGAACGATCAACAGCATTGTGAATACCAATGTCTTAAGAACGAACTTAAATTCTTCCATGAGATGATTCTCCCGATTGCGCTAGAACTTTTGAAATAGCTTTTAAAATTGAATCTTTAGTAAATGGCTTGGTGATGTAGTTATCGAAACCCGCCTCATAGGCTTTTTCGATCATCGCCTCTGAATCAATGGTTGAACAACCAATGATTTTCACTTCAGGATAAGACTCTTTCACAGCCTTCGCCGTCTCAAGTCCATTCTTAAGCGGCATCACCATATCAAGGAATAAAATGTCGGGCAGGGTGCGAGCTACCAACTCAATAGCATCTTGGCCGTTTTCAGCCTCACCCACGCAAAGATGCCCTTCGGAGCTCATTAAGTTTTTAATCAGCTCCCGCAAGAATGCGGCATCATCGGCAACAGCAAAACGTATCTTCATCCGCTTCAGTATAGAAGCCGGCGAGTCTTTTGATTAGCGGGATTTTAATTACCCCAACGATAGCCCAGTGTGAAAACATACAAAGAATTCGTCACACTGACATTAGATGGCGTCGTACCCGTACTTGAGTCTGGTTGAGAAGCGGGTCCATCAAACAAGTTTCTTTCAGCAGAAGCTTCAATGCCCCACAACAACTGACTGGTGCGAGAGAAAACCCACTCGCCACCAACTTCAAGTCCCATGCGCGTATTCTCTTCGGAGGCTCCTGAAGTCACACCTGTATTGGATGCCGATTCATGGTGCTGCAGGCGCGGAAAGAAACTTCCTCCCGCAACCCATGCATAACTGGCAGATGTTGGGAAACGCCCCTTAAGGCCCAATCCCAAACCGCTGGATTTAATACGCACGCGGTTGTCGGTATCGCTTGGCACATTCATTTTGTCTTCAGTATATAAAATAGCGAATTCAAGAGAGTTCGACTTGCGAGAAGTGCCAAAGTACTTTCTGAAATTCAAAGCCACGTCCACCATTTCGTATTTGGAAGAAACACGAGAGTGATTGGCATCATTCGCATCCATGTCCGCCCCCATAGAGAACATGAACTTTCCACTCACGCCGATCAACGGTGTAAACCAAACATTGGCTTTCACCTTCATTGCATTAAAATAGCTCGTATAGTCGCGGAAAGAATAATTCGATTGCGAATCATTATAAATGGCTGCAGGTGCAAACTCGATTTCAAGACGATTGTTTCGTGCGTCCTCGGGATGGACTTGTTCGCGATAATATTCGTAAATCTTTTCTGTCTTACTAGAGAAAAGACTTTGAGCCTGCTCAGACAACGTTGGCTCTTCAGAGGGCGCAACAGGTTCCTTTTTAGCTTCAACGACGGGAGTCACCGCAGGAGCAACAACAGGGGCAGCTGCAGCAGGAGCTTTCGGCGCAGAGGCAGCTTCAACAACAGCGTCATCTGACTTCGTCTCTTCTTCTGAAGCTGGACGACGAACAGATTTTTTAATCGACGTAGACTTATGGATCTCATAGCGGCCCGTAGAGAAGCCTTCCAGACTAGACTGTGCAACAGAGTATTGAGACCCGAAAAGTACAACGAGCAAAAGTGTGAAAGATAGCGAGGATTTCATAAATTTTATTTCGGCGTACGGTCCGAATTACTTGACGCCAAATTGACGAGTTTTCAGAGGGCAGGCAGAATAATCTTATGAAATTAATTCTGCTCAGTATTTTCGTCGTATGCGCTAGCACAGTTTCATTTCTTCCGACAGCGTTGGCCCAGACCAATGTACAGAACGCATATGTGAGTTCCGTCGACCAAGACCTGGCAATCAAATCCATCGTCTTAGTTCCAACAACCGATAACGTTGGTGGTATCTATTCAAGACCGATCGAAGAGCAACTCCGCACACTCTTAAATCAGGACAAGCAATGGTCACTCACCGAGTTTCCAAAAGGTGTGAATGTAAAATCCGAAACGTTGGATGAGAATCCCGCTGACGTGCAAAAGATTTTGCAGGGTGCAAAGTCAGAGGCAGCTCTTTCAACAAAACTTATCCGCGGACCACGTGGCATTTCCATCACCATGACTTTGTTCATCGGTCGCGAAGGTTTTCCACTCTTGCAAGAATCGTTAATGGATTACCAAGGCTTCGATACTTCAGATATTAAAACTCAAGTCACAAAACTTTTTGAGAACATCAAGAATCGCATGCCTTTCCGCGCGACAATCATGAGCCGCCGCGGTCAGCAAGTGACTTTGAATTTGGGTTCGAACTATGGTTTAAAAACAGACAGCCGTGTTTCTGTCGTACAGATCATCAAAGTGAATCGCCATCCGAAATTGAAGTTCATGATCAGCACTGAAAAGGAAGTTTTAGGTCGCGTAAAGCTTTTCAAAGTGGAACCGTACTTGAGTTTCGGTTACATCGAGCTTGAAAAAGAGCCTGGGGTCATCGCAGTAGGTTCCAAAGTTATGCCGGATGAGTTTGTAAAGTACTCAACACCGATCACCACTCCGTCCGGCAAAGTTTTAGCCGATGTGACAACTCGTCCTGATAAAGATGTCGCATTTGGTGAAGACCCGCAAGAATGGCGCCCAGAGCCACCGCCGCAATACGGTTTGGTAGAGATTCTAGCGGGCTTCTCATCTTATACACAAAACGCAAAACTTAACACGCCAGGATCCATATCTAGCGACGCCAACTTTGCTCCGAACATTATGGTTCGCGGTGAACTTTGGATTAATCCTGAGTGGTTTGTGGGCGTAAGCTTGCGCCAATCTGTATTTTCCCTAGATAACGACCTTGCAGGCTCTTCCCCTGGCAAACTGAATATGTCGATGGGTCAATACTCGATCTCGGGCGGCTATAACTTCCTATTAAGCAATGACTTCTTCGGTCCGAAATTAAGAGTCTCAGCAGGATACCAAGATACCAATTTCAATATCGACGACAGCTCCCCAACAAGTTTCACCTCAAACAAATACGGTGGTTTGATGGTGAGCCTGGGCGGCCTGTTCCCATTGTCGGAAGAAACTCCGATCGAATTGGGTGGTCAGTTGAATTTGTTCCTAAGTCCTAAAATGAGCGAAAGCCCTTCATCAGGCGGCTCAACAGATAGTACGATCAATACATTCAGCTTCTTCGGTAACTATCGTTTGAAACCGAAGTTCAAGATCCATGCAGAATTGCTATTTGAAAATTATAGTTCTGATTACAGCAGCAGTGCCGACCGCTCTTCTGTCAGCCACAAAATGACAACCCTCATGGGCGGCGTTCAATATCTCTTCTAAGGTGCAGGCACTTTTTGGGTCTGCAGGGCATAAAAAAAGCCTGGGTCTCCCCAGGCTTTTTTTGTTTTGGACCGAAAGAATCCTCCTTCGCTAAAGCTTCGGCGGATAATCCGCCATAGCCTTCGGCGACGGCGGATTACATCATATCGCCCATGCCACCCATACCGCCCATGCCGCCGTGGCCGCCTGGAGCTGCTGGAGCATCTTTCTTAGGTGCTTCTGCGATCATAGTCTCAGTAGTAAGCATCAAAGAAGATACAGACGCTGCATTAGTTAGAGCGCAACGAACAACTTTAACTGGATCAATAACACCGTCTTTGATTAGGTCAGTGTATTCGTCAGAGTATGCGTTGAAGCCCCATGATGCAGATTTGTTTGCAAGGATACGATCCAAAACGATCGCGCCATCCAAACCAGCATTTGCAGAGATTTGACGAATTGGCTCTTCGCAAGCGCGTTTGATAATCATTGCACCGAAAGCTTCATCTTCGTTGAATTTAGATTTGTCGATTTTTGCGGAAGCGCGAAGCAAAGCAGTACCACCACCAGCTACAATACCTTCTTCAACAGCTGCGCGAGTCGCGTTCAAAGCGTCTTCTACGCGGTGTTTTTTCTCTTTCATCTCAACTTCAGAAGGAGCACCAACGTGGATAACAGCTACGCCGCCAGCCAATTTAGCCAAACGCTCTTTCAACTTTTCTTTATCGTAGTCAGAAGAAGTCTCTTCGATTTGACCTTTGATAGCAGAAACACGAGCTGTGATGTCAGCTTTTTTACCAGAACCATCGATGATCGTCGTGTTATCTTTGTCTACAACGATACGTTTCGCGATACCCAAGTCGGCGATAGTTGCTTGCTCAAGTTTGCGACCGATGTCTTCAGAGATAACTTTCGCGCCAGTCAAGATCGCGATGTCTTCAAGCATAGCTTTACGACGGTCACCGAAGCCAGGAGCTTTAACAGCACAGATGTGAAGAGTGCCACGCAATTTATTAACAACCAAAGTTGCCAATGCTTCACCGTCAACGTCTTCAGCGATGATCAACAATTGACGACCTTGCTTAGCAACGCCTTCAAGGATACCGATCATATCTTTCATTGAAGAGATTTTTTTGTCATAAACAAGAACGTAAGCGTTCTCAAGAACTGCTTCCATTCTTTCTGCGTTAGTTACGAAGTATGGAGACAAGTAACCACGGTCGAATTGCATACCTTCAACAACTGTAACTTCAGTTTTAGCTGTTTTAGATTCTTCGATAGTGATAACGCCTTCTTTACCAACTTTATCCATAGCATCTGCAAGCATTTGACCGATTTCTTTATCGTTGTTTGCAGAGATCGCACCAACTTGTGCAACTTCGTTAGAACCTTTAACTGGTTTCGCCATTGTTTTAAGATCTTCGATGATCATCGTAACAGCTTTGTCGATACCACGTTTGATAGACATTGGGTTGTGACCTGCAGAAACTAGTTTCGCGCCTTCACGATAGATCGCTTGAGCCAAAACAGTTGCAGTTGTTGTACCGTCACCGGCTTCATCATTAGTTTTGGAAGCAACTTCCTTAACCATTTGAGCGCCCATGTTTTCGAATTTATTTTCCAATTCGATTTCTTTAGCAACAGTTACACCGTCTTTAGTGATCATTGGTGAACCGAAAGATTTGTCGATAACTACGTTACGACCTTTAGGTCCCAAAGTTACTTTTACTGCGTTCGCAAGAGTGTTCACACCTTTCAAGATGTGCGCGCGAGCGTCTTCTGAGAATACTAATACTTTAGACATGATTTACTCCGTTATCAGATGCACTCCGACTTCGTCGGAGTAGATATATTAATCAAAATTCAAAGACGTTTAAGCGAATACGCCCAAGATGTCTTCTTCGCGCATCATCAAGTATTCTGCGCCTTCAAGTTTCAACTCAGTTCCTGCGTATTTGCTGAAAAGAACTTTGTCGCCAACTTTAACTTCAAGAGGCAAGATTTTGCCGTCTTCAGTTACACGACCTTTACCAGTCGCGATGATTTCACCTTTTTGTGGTTTTTCTTTTGCTGTATCTGGAATGAAAAGACCGCCTGCGGTTTTTTCTTCTTCCGCCATTCTGCGAACAAGAATTCTGTCGTGAAGGGGACGAACGCCAATTTCGTTCTTAGCCATGAATATGCCTCCGTTTTTAAGTAAAACTACATTTAAAAAATATTGATGGAGGTAATATGAACTCACCCCGAAAAGAGTCAAGGTGAGGCGTTTCAATTTTTTTGAAATGATTGTCTGGAGCGGGTCTTAGGTTTTAACGCGCGCCGTCTTTTGTGGTGTTCGTAGCACTCGCAGGAAGATCCGATGAATGAGCACCGAAAACTGAGTTTGCATAGGCATTCATAAGCTCCGCGACCTCTTCTGGTGACAGCTTGCCTGCCACTTCTTTGAACGCAGATTTCTTATCTTGGATCTTAGTCAAATAGCCCACGAAATAGTCTGTCACGGATAGGTCTTGCGCCACTTCAAGGTCATACTGTTCTTGGCGCAATTGTTTTTCCAGGCCTTCAAGAGAGATATCGCGAGCCGGAACGGCTTCAACTCCGCGGCCTGAACGAGCTAGATTAGGATCTGTCCCTTGAGCCACACGACGAGTTTGCTTGCGAGCTTCAATTTGTGACTTTACAGAGGAAACTTTGTATTGAGCGCCGGCGACCATTTCCGTTTTCCATTCACGATAACTCTTAACTTTAGAAGCCATCGCTTGAGCTTGTTGTGTCGGCGCCGCAACGACAACCACCGCACGTACCGGCTGTTGAGCGCGAGCAGAAACCGTTGTCGATGATATCGCATGACCTTCTAGTGAAAGCGCTGTCATCGTCAAAAATGCCACCAACGGTAGGTGCTTCAATAGCGTCATCTATCCTCCAAAAAACAACATACGTGCGTAATCCGGGAGTTACCTTTACAAAGGCTGTGCCCACCGAAAAGATGACTCATTTGCAATACATTAGATTTGAGGGTATCTCGTCGCCTTTTTGTGTCAGTATGAGCCGCATTAAGGCGCACAGACGGGGACTTCAAAGTCTCCCTTAACTTCGGTACGGCCCACATTATTGGAATCCGTAAATTGACCCACCACCGAGCCCACCAGCCTTCCATGTTTTAAAGATGAAACCGTAATGAGCCCGATGTCGGCAATCAGATTAGATCGGGAGTTAACCCCCGTAGTGTAGTCTGAAAAAATGATTGTCGGAATTAAAGAGAACGGATCAAGAGGATCAATTTTCCAAGACCCCTCAGAGTAAGAAACATAAATTCGCACTTGATAGGCAGAACCCATGGGCTCCGTGCAGGGAGAATTATAATCCTGATTCCAGAGACGAACTTCGAGATAGTTCTTATTGTTACGACGAAAAGGCGTGGCCTTACCTTGAACGTATCGCCAAGCGCGACCGCCAATAAAGCCTTCCGCCGAATGATGGTAGCCTGGTTTTTCTACGGACTCCTGATTGTTAGCTCCCGGCGTTTTCGGCTCAGAAGAACCACCAGGAGAACAGCTCGTCAATCCACAAAAAATAAGGCAAATAAGCCACTTAACAATATTATTAGAGCATTTCATCTACTACAAAAGCCTAACCAAAGTAGGCCTAGCGGACAAGATGTAAAATTAAAGGTCCTTAGTTTTTTATCTAACAATCCTGTCCTCCATCAATTGACTCCGGCAACCTAGAGTCAATAGAACTGGGTGGTGAATATTTGCAGAACGTTTCTACTTTTATTTTTCCTTGGCCAATTCAGCGTGGCAGCTCCCCTTGGAACAATTCCGACTATCGAAGAACAAAGCATGCGCCTTCTTTTGAGTTTGCGCTCGGATCTTTGGAGTTCGCCCTACACTTATAAAGAGTCACCGGTGCGAATCTTCGGGGGAGAGTTCCGCGTTCCTATTTATACGGCGAAAACGTGGGCCATCTCTGCAAACATTTACGATGAGAGTTTGAACTTAGGTCGCGCGGAATTCCAGCTTGGCAAAGAGAGTGTCTTCATCGGCAATTCTCTGCGCAGTCAAAGCGCCGGCATAGGAGCACGTAAAGACTTTGGCAATGGCAGCTCTCTCACTGTCTTTGCTGCAAGCGCCACCGCCAGCGATGATCCTTGGGGCAATGCCAGCGATATTTGGTTTGAAGGAACCGTGAATTATCGTTGGCAAAAAACGGGAGCCTACCAATGGTTCTTAGCCCTCAATCAGTCCAACAACCGCGGCTTCTATAATGGCAAACTCTTTCCCTATGCGGGAGTCAGTTATGAATCCACTGATTTCGAAGCGGCATTTGGCTTTCCTTTTGTTCATATAACTTGGGGAAACCTAGACACTTGGAAAAATGAATTTCTCCTAACTCCTTTTGGCGTCAGTCTCACGACTTTCAAAAACTTGCGCGAAAATTTCCAGTTCCGCGCTACGACGGGATACACCGTTCGCTCTTACTTACACGAATCACGATCTGATGATGATGACCGCCTGTACTATCAGGAGCTTCTGGCGGAAGCTGCCCTTAAGAAATATGTTTCTGCTACAACCGGGGTTGTCTTTGCGCTTGGAGGCTCTGGAGACCGCCGTCTGTATGAATCCGAACATATCTATGTTCCGAACAATAAGATGCAAACCATCAATAGCGACTTTTACGCGCGACTCGGTTTGGAGTTTATCCTATGATGAAATTCTTAACTTATATTTCTCTTTTCATTCTAACGAGCTCTTGCGCACCCTTTGTCGACTCTCCATTTTCGGATGCCTTGCTGCGACCAGAGCGTAATCTGAATCAACTCAGCATCTCTAAACTTGGTAATATCGAAGCCGATGGTAAAATCACTCTCGCAGTGTTCTCGGACTCCCATCAAAATTATAAACAGACAGACAAGGTAAGCTTTGAGATCAATCGCACACCCAATGTGGATTTCATCGCGGGCCTTGGTGACTATACCAATTCTGCATACAACCTTGAATACGATCAATTTATCGATTCTATCGGTTTGATGATGTATCCGCGCATTCTTGCTATCGGCAATCACGATGCCATCGGCGCAGGCCCCGAACTATTCAAAAAAGCTTTTGGCGAAGCAAATTTCTTTTTTGAATCTGGGAGCTTCCGATACATCTATTTTAACTCATGCAATCTCGAAGATCCCGAAGGATTTAATCCGCAATGGCTGCTTGATCGCGTAAGTGAATCTTCAAAGCCGGTGATCATTTTCTCTCACGTACAACTAAGAGATCCCGAACGTTTCTTCGGAAGCGATGCCACCATCTTAGGACAAGTCATCACTCATCCCAATACCAAGGTGATCTTTAACGGACACAATCACGTTTACAATTTCTCTCTCGATAACAACACGATCATGATGCAATGTGGGCGCGTCGACGGAGAACAAGGCCCTCACTGGTTGCTTGTGGAAATTACACCAGGCTCACCGGGACAATTCTGTGTGACACGAATGGATACCATGGAGAATACATGTCAAAACTTAAAATAATAGTTTTCACATCTATTCTAATAAGTGCTTTTTCAGCAAAGGCTGGCGACTGGCGCGTCGTCGTTCAGCGCGCAGGCTTTCTGGGAACCATTGCGGCAGGTGCGGGTTATGACTTCACTGAACATCACGGCATTGAATTCTCGATCGGAACCTTCCCCATCGCAGAGAAAAGCTATTATCAATCCAACTTCATCTATCGCTACTCCCACTGGAACACCCCAGTTGAGGGCCACATGTGGAAGCCAATTCAAGTCGGCGTCTTCCTGGTTCTTGCAATGGCTGACGGAAAGTACTTCATCACTTCTCCAGATAAGTATCCTTATGCAAAATACTACGATGAAACTGCACTTCGTTACGGCGCTGAACTAGGTACAAGCTTTACCTTTGCAGTCACACGCATCGGGCTCGGTTACTATATCCGCGTTTTCGATAACGGCTTGATCGCGGCATTTAACAATTCGAATCGCGATTTGCAGTATTACGTCTCTTCTGGGTTTAATTTATCTTATACGTTTTAGAAATTCGGATCGTCAGACCCCAGAAACAGAAAAACCACCTCGCGGGTGGTTTTACGTAAAAAAATGGCTCAGAAGGAGGGACTCGAACCCCCGACCCAGCGGTTAACAGCCGCTTGCTCTACCGACTGAGCTACTTCTGAACATCGGTGAAGGACCAAATTAGTGGCTCGGGCCTTTCTTGTCAAACAGAAATCTAGGGCTGGGATAAGCGTTGCAGGGCTTTTTCGAGCATCGGGGAGCTAAATGGCAGCCCTTGCGTTCTAAAATAAGGGGTTCCTGGCGCCTGCTCTAAGACTTTTTCAGCGCCCTTGGCGTCTTTGGCCACCATACGCTTTGCAAATACGGATCTTTCAGCCGCTTCCTTAGTGATCGGGCCAATTAGAATCTCGCAAACAGCACTCAAGTCCTTAGAGTCTGTGAGAGTTCTTTGGATTTCCCCGGCAACATCATAAATATTCACTGTTTGAGTCTCAAGGGCGCACCAATTCATCGGGCGAGCGTCGGAGCCAAGCAGCACGGACAAGGCACTATCTTCCTTTTGGACCTCTTGATTAAACTTTTGAGAGCGCAAAGTCTGAATCCCATAGATGACCAACCCCAACGAGCCGACCATAAAAAGCACCTTAAGATAGAACTTAAATCCCATGGGCAATTCCTCCGTGTGAACAGAGTCTAAGGCTTTTTTCTTTTATAAGGTATTGATTTTAGGGGAAAAAATGGTGCACTCGAGAGGATTCGAACCTCTGACCACTTGATTCGTAGTCAAGTACTCTATCCAGCTGAGCTACGAGTGCACTGTGAAAGAGACGTATTTCTAAGCCGCGGCCAACAAAAAATCAAGCATTCTTACAAAAATTTGCAAAAAGCACCTGGCCAAAGCCCCCGGAACCCTTGCCATGGGCATCGGGCTATGGCAATTTAACCTCTCAGCTCGAACGAGTCCGCGGAGAGGTGGGT
>JAGIAF010000082.1 GCA_017745015.1 Bdellovibrio sp.
CAGTTGGTCCTGTGTAGTCCCCATTGAACATTTTCTCCAAGATCTGCAAGTGTTCACTCCACATCTGCAGAACATTGTTTAAATCATACTCTAGGACATCAGCTAAAAGAACAAAATCCTTATTTTCTAGTGCACGAAGTGCTTCTAAAACTGTCTGTTTGCTTTGGTTTTCTGCTTTAATCCAATCAACTGGACTCTGCACCAAGAAGCGATCCCCCATGAGCTCTTTCAAAGAGATCACGCTGTCGATCAAGTACTCACAGTTTTGAACAAGATCGTGGATCGGCTTCAACAAACCACTGAGTCCTTGTGAACGCATTCTTTGCGCCAAGCTTTCAGTTTTATCCTGCAACTCTGGAAGAGCTTCAATCCATGCACGAAGCACTTCGCCCACAAGATCGTTGCCATTCTCAGTCATATACTCAAGGGTTTCGATTTGATCTAAGGACACCTCACCGAAGCGTGCTTCGTCAGATTCCTTGATCTCAAGACCGTTGATAATATAGCGGCACACAACCTGGTTGGAGGTGCGCAAATCATTTTCAATATCGGTGAATACGCGTGAAAGCTGCGTTTCTGTTTGATAGAAATTGCGAAGCTCTTCACCGGTTACTTTAAAGCGTTCCATCTTTTTCCTCCACGCGGACAGTTGTTTCCTCTTGAGGAATGTAGACACGAAGGTGGCGCTTGAAGCGCTCATGGATACTCAAAGTTGCTGCACAAATTTCCTCTTGCGTGCCCGGTGCCACACGAATCTTTTCCGTGTGATACCAGTTCATAAGAGGACTCAACTCCGGCACCAATCGGCTAATAGATTTAATAACTTCTTCACCGCTTGCGATGAAGTTCGCTACTGCCGCTACTCCCTTTTCAGGAATCAACTGGAACTGGCTCATTAAGAAGTCATTGATATCATTCAATTTCATTGCGCCCTCGATCACTTCAATGCGATCAGCAATCGGGAAAGGAGCTCCCAAATAAAGAGCCTGAACCAAATCCCATTGGAAGCGTTCTGTCGGATTTTCTTGGTTCGCGCTATAGCTGACCAAGCCCGCACTGCGGATGATCAGTTCTGGATCCGCAACACCTTCTAGCAACTGCGCGATGATTTCGCCCACACGCTCAGGGACTAACTGCGTGGAATCTTCCACACGATAGATCAAACCCAAAGTCGCTTTCGGACCTGTTTCCCAGAAATTCACCGCCCCCATGCTGATGTTCAGCGTTGGAGTGTCTGTCAAGGAAGCCATGTGAATAGGCGCACTGTCACAGCCAACGAGCAATTCAGCTTTTTTCAAAACTGTGAAAAGCTCGGCCATGCGAGTTTGACCTACTAAGTTAATAACTGTCGCACTGGTTGCCTGGGCAATGATTTCTTCCGCGATGGAAGCTTCATTGGGTGCACCAATCAAAACAATCGGCAGACCTTGATAGCGGCGCGCAAAGTAATCCAATGCACGGCCCCAAGCTGCGCCGGACATAGCCTTATGCTTTTCACTGGCCCCCACGTGCACAGCCATATAGGCCTGAGGCAAATCCATAGACAACTCGGGCAATTGCGGAGCCGCCCAGTCTTCTTCGACATACTCAACACCCAACATAGACGCGAAGATGTCAGCCACGTGCACGCGATTCGCTTTATTCACGCCCACTTGAGCATAGAAGTAAGCACTGATCTCGTCAGCGGCGCAGAAATAACCATCGCGGAATCGCGTATAACCCAACACTTCGGTATGAGGCAGAGTCAACGCGTGTGTCAGATAGCTTGAAAAAGGCGAGAACGTCAGATTGATAATCTGATCAAAGTTTTCAGCGCGAAGATTTTCCGTGAACTCTTCCATGCGGTTCAAAGAATCTTCGATATGAATACCTTCTGTTACCAAAGGTTCCAAAATATGACCGCTTGGCAAAACGTGGTGTTTATCAACCGCCGTCAAACCTTCCACCGCGCCTTCAAAACGTGGACGAGTCAAAAAATGAATTTCCGCTTGCGGATACAAACGACGCACGGCCCGGATCGCAGGCCATGACATATAAATATCCCCTAATCTAGCGAGTTGCAGAATGAGAATTTTCATTTTGGATTTGTTCCTTTGCTAGTTCAGCAACAAGTTTAATTGTTTCCGCTTCCTGATTATAAGTCTGCGTCTTCGTAACTTCGGTGTAAGCCTGTTCGAGCTTCTTCAAAGCCACTGATAGGTAATTGTCCAATTCCTGTTGCATAGTAGGCTCCTTCCTTGGAGACGATTTCTAAATAGCGAACGATATTATTGCGTACTTCTAAAAGTTCACGGACCTGCTCAAGAGCGGCGTGAACGCGGTCATAGATCTGAACTGGCACTGCGAAGCGAGTAGTCAAAGCTTCGACCACGGCTTTGAAGTATCCCGCTTGATCTTGACCTGATTTCAAAATTTCCTGGGCACACATAATCAGGTCAGCTACCTCTGAAGACTGCAATGACGTTTTCTTTTGCAGAACTTCACGCGCTGGCAGGGCCTTCTCAATTTTCGCAAGCCACGTATTGTAAACTTGTGATTGAGATTGCCAAGCCGACATTTCGGCTCTGACTGCTGTGCCGTCGAATCTGGTAACAAATTTTAAAGCGATATCGGCATAGAAGGGCTCGACATCTTTATGGCTTTTATTCAGATAAGTTCCCCACACTGTGCGCTCTAACTCACGCGCATTCAGTGTCGGAATTTTCTGTTTACCGCTGAGCTGATCCCAAACCGCAGTGAATACTCGATCCACGGAAATCTGTTCCGCGCAGAGATGGGTCGCTTTACTGCAGGATTGCGAATGACCACAAGGTGCGCATGGCACATTGCCCGTCAAGACTTCAGCATTTTGCGAGAAAGCTGAGGTTTTAGTCCAATCACTGCTGCCCAAAGCAAGCTCCACAATCGGAGTTCCCAATTGCGCTGCCAGGTGCTTAATACTGGTATCCCCCGTCACCAAAAGCGCTGCATGTTGCAGATGCTCTTTTGCCTCCGCAAGATCACAGATCAAAAGATCTGACTCGCCAAAGACTTGAGACAATGTCTCACGCTCAAACGGGGCACCGAGGACACAAACTTCATAGTCCACCAGTGTCGCCTCAATAGTTTCTTTAAGGTCACGGTAGTTCATCAAACCCCAGTTCTTTTTCACATCACTTGTAAGGCATTGCAAAAGAACCAGTTTCGATTTTTTACGCTCCCCTGACACCTGCGGCGCCACGGGAATATCAAAGCTATTTCCCAAAAGCTCCACATAGTGGAATAAGGATTTTTCAACTCCCGAAAAACGGTCATTGAAATAGCACAACCAACGATTCTCCAGTCCTTGAAAGCGACCGTCTTGTTGGTAAAGACCTTCTTTTGTCGGAGCTTCAATAGCCCCAACAAGATAAGCTGAAAGTTTATTGTGAGTGAAGTTAAGTACTTGATCGTATTTCTCTTGGCTCAACTCCTGAACCAAGCGCTCCAGCTGCGAGTAAGACCAAAGGATATTATAGGCGGCTTCGCCCAAACCTCTTTGCAATGACTCGCGATCAAAAAAGAAATAGCGATCCACTAATCCCGGCAGCACATTTTGCACAGAAGCAAATTGCTGGTTGATTAGCATGTGGATTTCCGCATGTGGATACTTCGCACGAAGACCGCGCAACAGCGGCTCCTGTTGGATGATATCCCCAAGACGTAAAAGAGAAACGACAAGTATCTTCATTCTTATTTCACCAATTCACCCAGCGCTCTGAAGATCTGCTTTTGACCTTCTTGAGCCTGAGAAGCTTCTACTACTGGCAAAACGTCCCTGATTGACAACAAGTTAGAGGATTGAAAGTACAGAGCTTTCATATTGATACCAAGCTCTTCAAAGTGGTATTTCACCGCGTCCGCAGAACGGCCCGTCAAGTGACCAAAGAACTCAGAGAACAAGTTCACTTGATTGCCCCAGCACTCGCGGAAAGAAAGTACGTAAGCACGATTGGCAATAACATCAGCGTAAACATCCGATTTCATCAAATCTTGAACATTTTCAGCGATAACCAACTCAATACGGTCCGCAATTTCAGGGAATTGAGATCTGAAAACAGGCACCAAAGCATCGCGAGAATCCACAACTGTGATTTTGATGCTTGGATCAAGATCAGCCAACGCTTCGACGTGAAAGCCGGAACCCAAACCGATAATGACAACATGTGAAGAAGGAATCGGGCCCAATGAGTAAGTCCATTTCAAAGCTTCGCCGCGTGGATCACGAAGAGACGCCAATGCCTGGCCTTCTTCAAAAGAGATAAGAGATGATTCGTGATTTTCAGAGAAAGTGACCATCGCCATATTACGCTGCCTTTACTGATTGGTTGATTTTCTTTTTTAGGTCTCTAACTTCATGATTATTTGGGTTCCATAAAAGAACGCGCTCCACTTCAAGTGATGCTTTGTCCATTTGACCTGTAGTACAGAACAAATTGATAAGAACCAAAGACATATCTTCGTCTTCTTCAACGTTAGATAGATACTCTTCCAAAGACTCGATGGCCTTATGAATACGTCCGTCACGCACGCCCCAGTTTGCCGCCAAGTGAACAGCCGTTCTATTTTTAGAATTGATATCCAGAGCGGATTCAAGATTTGCCCAGGCAAGTTCACTATCGCCGAATTGGTTATGAACCATTGCCAAACCAACCCATGCTTTGTCGTTCTCCGCGTTGATCTCGACAGCCTTGCGGAAGCAATAAAGAGACTTATCGAAATCACCGCGTTGAACTTCCAAAGTACCAAAGTTCACCAGCAATACGTCAGATTGCGTATTTACGGTGTAAGCTTTGTTATAGAACTCTTCCGCCGCATCGAAATCACCTTGGCGTACAAAGATGTTGCCCATGTTTTTATACAGCTCGAAAAGCTCGTCGTTTTCTTCTGTAATTACAGAAAGAGCCTCGTAGTATTTTTCCAAAGCTTCTTGATCGCGATTCATCTTATATAGGGAGGTCGCAAGACCCAACAGACTTTCAAAGCCGTAGTCTGATTTCACCCACGCGTTCAAAACAATTTGCGCTTCACTGTTACGGCCCGTCTTTTCAAGAGCGCCTGCCAACATACGAAGAGTCGCAGGATTTTTGGAATCAAGATTGCTTGCTTGACGCAAAAGATTCAAAGCCAGGGCGTATTCGCCGTGCTTTGATAAGATGCGAGCATTTTGCAAATATTTAGAAACGCGCGGATCCTGGTGCGCAGTTTCTTCTTTTGCCGTTTGAATATCTGATTCGAAATCAGCAAGAGCTTGCAACGAATCGAAGTAAATTCGACCCGACTTATCAATGTGTGAAGTTTCACTGGACTTTCGAACGATCTGATTTTCCAACATCTGCATGAATTTCCTCCGCAAGAATGGATGGAGCAACTCAGATGCCAAAGCTTCAGTTTCATTTTATTTGATTTTAAGACTTCTTAAGAGATCTTGAGCCCAGGAGTTTGACTCTTGGGCTCAACTTACCGTCAGCTTTTTGTCAGGAAAATTTTTCCCAGACCGGACTAAGCGACGAAGAATTATACTTCTTCATCTAGACGTTTAGTGAACGTATTTGTTTTATAACCACCGATAGCTTTGCGATTCTTACGAACCTCTTGCAACTCTTTGATAATAGAGTTTTTCGCCATCTCGATGCACGCAAGTACTTGAATATCTTGCTCAATAATTCTTGAAACGTACTCATCTTTGATCGTCAAAGCTTCCTTAACTTGTTGGCGGTCTGTTTCAGCCATTGTGATCGTCTCGCCCATGTCGTTATGTGCTCTATCGATTTGCGCATCTACATATTTAAGGACATCAAGAATTCTTTCGCGCGTTTGATAGAAGTGCTGAAGATTATCGAATTGACCTTGTGCGAAGTTCACAAGTTCCACTTCATTCAACGAATAGAATTTTTCAAGGTAATGATTTTTTTCATTCAACAAGCTGATGATTCTGTGCATGTTACCCTCCATTGTCCTAACCCGCTTTCTGTCCTGAGTCGTCTGATTCTTTTTTGATTTTTTCTACGGCTTGCACCCAACCATCATAAAGAGTATTGAGCAGCTTCAAGTTTGCATGAAGCGGAGCTGCGTCTCCTTTGATATTTGCTTGAGTGTATTGCTCCATCATGAACATATAGAGCTGTTCAAGCTGGGAGGCGATCTCGCCACCTACTTTGTGGTCAAGAGTGTTGTTAAGTTCCATGATAATGTCGAAGGCACGACCAATGTTCATACCACGATCCGCAATCTTTTTTTCCTCAATAGCTTTAATCGCAAGCTTGGTAAACTTGATGGCACCTTCATAGAGCATCAAAAGAATCTTCTCGCGACTCGCGCTTTGTACGGATGTCGTTTTATATTTTTGGTAAGCGTTCTTGTTCATCGTCCCCTCGCCTGGTTCTTCACCGGTTAAACGTCCCTAGTTAAATTAGTTCCTATTCCTAGCCACCCTGGTGTGCCATCGCCGCAAACTTCGCTTGCTGCGCTTGCATCTCTGACATCTTTTGCTCAAGATTTGCAAACTTCGTCCTAAGACTGTCCTCTTTGCGCTCGAGCTGTCTTTCCTTCGTATCAATACGTTGATTGATCTGCTTAATCTGAGACTCCAAACCGCGTTTACGGTTGGCGATGCCCCCGAACTGACCGTTCGTTAGATTCGTGATCGTTCTTTTCACCGTTGCTACGAAACCTGTGGCAAATCCATCACCTCTAAAGAATGCAGCCACCCCTGCTGGATTTGCATTCAAGACTTTATTGAACTTGTCTTGATTGAATTCCAAAGTACCGCTTCTGTTAAATGTGATACCCAATTCATTCACACGCGTGATCGGAGTTTCCACTCCACCCACAGGATTCAGAATCGTACTGCGCAATGAACTTTCGATCGTGCGAAGCAAGCCGTCACCACCCAAAGGACCCAATTGCGGATTTCCGCCCTTAGCTCCCGGAGTCAATTGATGCTGCTTTTGGATAAATCCCAAAGCTGCATTGTATGAGTCGACAAACGTTTTAATTTTGCCGCTGATGACTTCTAAGTTTTCTTTCACCGTCATATTGATGGTTTTTCCAGGTGCCGCGGATTTAAGATCCAAGGTCACACCGGGAACCAACGTGGTGGATTTATTTTCCGGAAGTTCAACTTCAAACCCATCAACTTTAACAATGGCATTCTTCGAAGGACGGGACTGATCAAAGTACAAGTCTTGATCACCATCCAACATGTAAATTTTGGGAAACGTAATTTGATTGTCATCTCCCGTAGCCATGCCCGAAACCAAAAGCTTAAATGGATTTTCTTTGTCCTTACGGTCCTCCAACACTTGGGCTTTCAAACCCACATTGGCTGCATTAATTTGATTCGCAACGCCGTCCAATGTGTTGTTCTTCCCATTGATATAAACTTCTTTTGTTCCCTCTGGAGTGTCGAACTTGATATAGCCAACACCCAGTTGAGTTTCATTTTTATCCGGAAATCCGTTTGAGATTGCCGATGGCTTTTCTGCCAACTGCACAACTTCAAGCGAATAGTTCCCTGGCACCGCTACTGCCGGGTCAATGGCGCCGTCGACAATTGACGTGTCGCTGGAAGTAAATTTCTTATCAGCAAAACCGCGCGTGTTCGTCAGCTCACCCAAGTTTTTGGTGATGTCGTTCACTTTGGATTCAAGCTCACTCACGAGTTTAAGCTTGTCGTCCTTCTCAGTTTTTTTCGTTTCCATTTGCTTCACAGGAATACGCTCAGCATCCATCAGCTGCTCGACGATATTTGGTGGTAGCCCAGAGGCCATGCCTGTAATTCGTATTCCTGCCATGAATCAATCGTCTCAAATTCATACAATGAACGTGAGTCAATTAAATGTCCGTCGAAAGGGCCAGCAGGAGCGGATTTCGAGCTCAGATGCATTTTACGCAGAGGAAATTTTGACAGCAGGACTTTTTCCTGGACGAGAAACTAGGAATAAAATTTACTTCGGATATTATAATTAAGCGGAGCGCTTCAGAAGCTGGCCTCGAGGAGAATCATCAGAGGGCAAAGTCCACAATTCCACTTCAGGAATACGACGAATGAGTGTCCCGAGATTATCTTTCACCAAAACAAAGCGACCTTCTGCACTCTCATCAAGCTCAACATTCCAGCGATGCTCTTTAAAAGCAGGAAGTTTACGAAGATGCTCCATCGCATTCTCAATCTGCTCTTCTGTCATCGGAGGCCTTTTGCCTTGATCTTGCTGATAAGCTTCCTGACCATTACCATCCCGGTCATGAGCAGAATCAGACTGAATAGCACGCCCCGTGCGATCAATCGACTTCACCTCTGAAGGCTGAATGTTAGGTATCAATCCTTTGATATTCATGACTATCTCATCGGATTCCCAAGCTTAAACCTTAAGCATCTTGACCTAGATCGAGACACTTTTGCCTTTTACTCGTTTTTACGAGGGGCTCGGTTCTTTTCTTGGTTGAAGGAGTTCTAGTATTTTCTGCCGCGCGCTTCCGGCGCTCGCCGGGCGTGGGTACCGCATCCTGCGGGCCCGGAGGGCAGAAAATACTAGAACTCCTTCAACCAAGAAAACACGGCGTCCTTGTAAATGGGGAAAGGAAAAATTTCTGACTTAGAAGTTGATCAGGGATAGCGAAGATCGATGATTGATTCAGAGCGAATATCTGCATGGGCGCGAAGCAGCCCGAGCCCGCAGCGGTCTGCAAGTGCAACTTGCAGCAGCCAGAAAAAATCTCGAAGTGCAATTCTTCTTGGGAGTTTTGTTTTATCTTTCAAAGTCAGAAATCCCGCGCACAGCTTGGGATTCAGTTCGTTGAATTTCGCCGGACAAGTTCATTATTTTTGGAAGAGGGCTTTTAGCTTCGAACAGCCAGCCCTCCGGCCCCGCAGGATGCGGTACCCAAGGCCGGCGAGCGCCGGAAGCGCGCGGCTGGATGTTCGAAGCTAAAAGCCCTCTTCCAAAAATAATGTCCCCTGTACAACGAAAAAAAGAAAGGGACAGAAGCCAAAACCACTGCCCTAAGGGATTACAGAATTTGAGAGTTACAACCCTTAAGTACCCCAGGAAGAAAAAACTCCTCCTGGGTAGGTTGGTACCGAGAGGACACGGAGGCGTCCTCTCAGATCAATCTTGAAAATTATTAGCCTAAAAGTCTCAATGCTTGTTGTGGCATTGCATTCGCTTGAGTCAACACGCTCGTGTTAGCTTGGAGCAACACAGAGTTACGTGCTTGGTCAGCGGTTGCTGAAGCGATATCTGTATCACGGATACGAGAGTTCGCAGCAGAGATATTTTCGTTCTGTACACCCAAGTTATCAACAGTTGACGTCAAGCGATTTTGAAGGGCACCGAGACCTGCGCGGAAACCGTTCACTTTCGTTTGAGCGTTGTCGATTTTCTCTAGAGCAGATTGCGCGCCCTCTTTAGAGGAGAAGTCGAAACCTGCGATACCAAGAGAGTCGATAGATGCATTTGTCTCACCAGCGTTGAATGAAATTCTATCCGCTTCAGAGTCATTACCGATACCAACTTGGAAATCGAACTTGTCACCAGAACCGTCGATCAATTTAGTTGTACCGAATTTAGTTGTTTGTGTAATACGTTGAGATTCAGCTTTCAATTGTTGAACCTCTTTATCCAACATCCCACGCTCAGTATCACCGATAGTGTCAGAAGATGCTTGGATACCCAACTCACGCATACGAGTTAAGATATTTGATACCTCGTTCAGACCACCCTCAGCAGTTTGAACCATTGAGATACCGTCATTCGCATTTCGTTGTGCTTGACCTAAAGATCTGATTTGCGATTTCAAACCTTCCGAGATTGCCAAGCCAGCTGCGTCGTCCGCTGCTTTGTTGATGCGCGATCCAGAAGCCAATTGCTCCATGGATTTACTGATTACGCGTTGTGAACCTTGAAGAGTTCTTTGCGCATTAACCGCTGCGATATTAGTAGAAATTCTCATTCCCATGTGGGACCCCCATAATTTGTGGCCGCCCTATACCTACTTAGGCTGACCTGTTTAACACGTTGGGACGCTACTTCTGTCTAGGCTCTCTGCAAGCGAACTTTCATCGGGCAGTCACTCCCTTTGAAGCTCTCGAGATCTTTCGACTTGGTGTCGTCGTTGCTTCTGACATACCTTTCGGCGAGGTCTGTGAAGCCTTTAGTCGCGTCGGGCAAAACTAGACCATGGTCCCGAAAAACCTAGACCAACGTCGCGAAAACCAGCCCCTAATCCAGCAAAAACCCAGACCAAAGACCAGCCCACCCCAAAAGTCCAACCGACCAAAGGGTGCCTGCTTCATTCCCCGAAAAGGTGCCTGCTTCTTTTTTTGCGACTCGCTGTGCGAATGACAGTTCGATATGCGGAGGAGATTTAAACTTTGAGCTTCACTCTATGAAGAGGCTCTTTTGCACAGAGATATTTCATGGCAAGAATACACTTTGAAAACCACCCTGAGTTTCCGTATCACATAACTGCTCGATGTATTAATCGTGATTGGTTCGGAGAAGATCCGTCCGAAATCTGGAAGATAATGAGTAGGCAACTTTATTTCGTTAACTTTGCCTTCAATCTTAAAATTCACGCGTTCGTATTAATGGGAAATCACTACCATTTGATTGCCCGTTCTCCGGACGCAAATCTTAGCCAAGCCATTGGATATTTTAACAGAGAGACCAGTCGCGAAATAACGGGGATAAGTGGAAGAATCAATCAAACATATGGATCTCGGTTCCATCGCTCACTTATTGGATCGCCGCTGTACTATCTCCATGCATATAAATATCTATACCGAAACCCGGTTGAAGCCGGACTTTGCTTAAATGTAGAGGACTACCCCTACTCATCAATTCAAGGTCTTTTGGGAAATAGTTGGCTAGATATTCCGGTTTGTGAGGATGATAACTGGGGGAACTTTGCGAATCGCGAGCAGACATTAAGTTGGCTCAATCGCGCTCCGATTCCCGAACATTGGGATCTCGTTCGCAAGGCCCTAAAGAAGAAAGAATTCAAACTTTCTAAGATCAACCGAGAAGAATCCTCCCTCGAATTCAACGCCTTGTGACGCAGAAAAAGAAGCAGGCACCTTTTCGGGGAAAGAAGCTGGCACCCTTAAAATCCCCAGAGGCGGGTGCCTCTGGGGTGGGCTTAAACAGAGTAGTTTTTGTGGGCGACTACTCATGGAGGCCCTATCCCAGAAGGGCCCCTCGCAACTGTTTTCTTAATATGGTTACTTGGAACTTTTTTTATTAGCCTACGAGTTTCATCGCTACTGCAGGCAATTGGTTGGCCTGTGATAAAACGGAAACCGCCGTATTTTGCAAGATGTTGGCGGATGCCATCTCTGCCGTTTCTTTCGCGATATCGGTATCGCGGATACGCGAGTTTGCAGCCGACAAGTTTTCGAATGAAATATCTAAGTTACTGACTGTAGATTCCAAGCGCGATTGAGTCGCACCGAAACCTGCGCGCATCGCCGACACTTTTTCCAAAGCTTTGTCGACTTTTTCCAGAGAGCTTCGCGCACTGCTCTTCTGATCCATCTCGATTCCGTCAATGCCCAGATTACTTGCGGTCGCATCCGCATCGAAGGTGACGGAAATCATATTGTCATCACCAGCATTCGGTCCCACCTGGAACTCAAGCTCACCGCCGGATCCATCGAGAAGTTTTCTGTTACCGAAGACCGTCGTCTTAGCAATACGATCTGCCTCTTGAAGCAACTGTGTTGTCTCTTTATTTAGGAAGCCGCGCTCTGTTTCACCGATCGTGTCTGATGAGGCTTGAACCCCCAGCTCACGAAGACGAACCAGGATGTTGGAGATCTCATTCAGACCACCCTCACCTACTTGCGCAAATGAGATGGCATTATTCGCATTGTTACGTGCGGCACTAATACCTCTTAATTGTCCTTTGAAGTTTTCCGAGATCGCCAAACCGGCAGCGTCGTCGGCCGCATGGACGATGCGGGAACCCGAAGCCAGAGCTTGCGCGGAATGCTCTGTTC
>JAGIAF010000083.1 GCA_017745015.1 Bdellovibrio sp.
CGGCGAGTCGCAAAAAAAGAAGCAGGCACCTTTAGAGGGCTAAGGTGAATTTGCGGGAAAGATGATGGATCTTGATGTTGGCAAGGAAGCTGCCGCTTGGGAGCTTAAGGCCTTTGCTTTTTTCCAGGAAAGCGCAGAGTTCTTCAAAGTTTTTGGCTGACAGTCCTTTGAGGATTTTAAAACCCTCGTGAGCAAAGTCGGTTTCGCAATTTGCTTTACGCAACCACTCGAATTCCACTTTCAACAATCCAAACTCTTTCGGGTCTTGAACGAAGGCTTCGAGGAAATGACTGTGTTTTACGGTTATTTCTTCCGGTGATTGATGGTGTTGCCACGCAAATCCCCAACCTCGCTCCTCACGGAACTCTAAGGAGGTCAGCTGAGCGTTTTCCTTTTCAGCTTGTTCAATAAGGTTCAATCTTGTCACCGCCATGATCTCGGCGAAAACATGACTCAAACTCTCGGAGCTGGACACAAAGACATCAGCTTCAAGTTCAGACTTCAACTCCCCTAGCCACTGATCCACCAACATCAAATTGACGGTCATACCAGACAGAGGATTGATGTCTTTAGAAAACCCCGCAGCTACATTAAACAAAAAGCCCCGTCTTGAGGACGAGGCTCCTTGTGTAAGTACTGAAACTTGGATTTCACGTACAAACTGCAACATTATTGCATCTGAAGTGCTTGAGAGTTCATTGTTACGTGAGAGTTCTTGCGGAACTGGCTCACCCAAGCTTCGAACAAGCCGTCGGCGCGACGTTTTTGCATCATTTCAGCAGTCATCGGCTCAAGCGATTTTACGCCTTCAACTTTAGCTTCTTTTAATTTCAGAATGTATTTTTGGCTGCCATCACGTACCAAGCGTTTCAACATTGGTTCTGCTTTTGTCAGTTCAAAAACTGCTTCATTAGCTACCGGACTTGTGATTTTTGGGAAAGACTCTGCAGAGATCTCTACCAAACCAGTTTCTTCCCAAGTTGCTTTGATATCTTTCAGAGTCGCGTTAACAGCAGCCTCATCACCTTTTGCCAAAGCTTCATCCAAAGCCTTCACTGCAGCTTCTGCTTTTTCTTTAGTCATTGCTTTAGACAAGGCTTCCGAATCGATTTTCACGAAGGCTACGTTGATTTTGTTGCCGCGAAGCTCCATCATTTTTGCCAATTCAACACCTGAAGTGCGAGATGCGATTTCAAACAAATGACGAGTGCGGATGTTCGCTATATCTTTACGGATCTTGTTTTCGAAATCACCTGGAGAAGAATGAGTTCCTTCAAGGTAACGGCTGTAGAATTCACGTTGGAATTGACCGTTTTGTTGGAAGAACGGGATATCTTTTACGATAAAATCACGAACTTCAGCGTCCGTTGCCAAGATACCTTCGTTTTTTGCCGCTTGCGACACTAGCTCCATACGGATCAAGTTCTCAATTGCTTGCTGGCGCAGCAGTTGACGCTGGGAGCTAAAGTCCATCTGACTTCCGAAGATATTTTGATAGTAATCTTGCACACGTTTTTCTTCGTTTTGGAAGTCAGCAACAGAGATCAACGTGTTGTTCACGCGAGCTACAGAACCCACACTAGCACCCATTTTGCCAGGCAAACCAAAGAACACAAATACTAGAATGATAGCGCCGAAAAGAATGATCGCGGTTACACTCTTACCAGAGAGCTTTCTTTTCATCTTATCTGCCATATTTTCGCTCATAAAAAAATCCTTCCTTAAACAAGCCACTAAACGAGCCGTTCCAATTACCCAACTATTTCTTCATTTTTTCAAGGGGAAATTGTTGAATTCCTTAAGTCTTTTGAATAGCGTTGTGAGGTATTAGGTAGGTGACATTTGAATTTCTTCAACTTTGATCTCAAAAAACTTGTGCTCATCGGAATCGTATTGGCCTTGCCATTGATCTCCATCAACATGCAGCAACGCCCCCAAGAATCTCATTGGCTGGTGAAACCTTTTAGTATGCTCGGCAGCGCTGTGTCCGAAACATTCTATGGCTTCAGCCACGGAGTGAAAGATACCACAGCTACCTACGTGGATCTCATTAATATTAAGAAACAAAGCGAACAAATCCACAGCGCAAACAACGAGATGCAAAGCCGTTTAGAAAAAATGAACGAGATGCAGCTTGAAAACGATCGCTTGCGCGGTTTGCTCGAGTTCAAAACATCTACAAAGATGAAACTGACGGCAGCGCAAGTTATCGGCCGTGACTTGGTCATCGATCACAACACGATCACGATCAATAAAGGGACTCAGGACGGAATTAAATCAGGCCAAGCCGTTATCACTACGGGGGGTGTTCTTGGTTACATCTTTAAGCCTGAGCCTTTCACTGCTCACGTGATGTTGATCACGGATCGTTATGCCGTTGTTGATGGTATCGTTCAAAGAACTCGTGCTCACGGCATCGTGGAAGGTAAGAGCCAAAGCTCTTGCGCATTGAAATACGTGGAGCGCACAGAAGACGTTAAGGAAGGCGACCTTGTTGTCACGGGCGGCCTTGATAACATCTTCCCTAAAGGTTTCCCGGTTGCGATCGTTGAATCGGTAGAAAGAAAAACATTCTCTGTCTCTTTGAAAGTTGATTTGCGCCCGGTTGTAGATCCTTACAAAGTTGAAGAAGTGTTTGTGATCTTGGATTCAGCTAAAGAAGACTTCGGTGATAAATATGCGCCACAAGCCGCGGCGGATGCTGTGGTTCCTGAAAGCACACCTGGTACGGCAGCGGCGCCACCTACTAATGCCGCTGCTCCTGCGACGACACCTACATTGAAAGCAGAAAAGCCCTCCTCCGCTGAAACTACGGCGGGTCCTGGTGTTTCTGGTGCTGCAAAGAAAACTGATGTTAAGCCAACTCATACTGTGAAGCCAGCAGAGGGCTCTCAACCCGGAGCGAATCAATAATGAAAATCCGCTGGAACGCGACTCTGAATTTTTTGATCTTCATGGCGGTTTTGTTGCTCGTAGCTGGGTTCCAGACAACTTTCTGGTTCCAAATTTTTGGCAACGTACCAGCTCCCATGTTGTGGCTGAATCTGATTGTGTATGTGACTCTTTATCGTAAACCCTTCCCGGCAATCTTCACGATTTACGCGATGGGCTTTGTTTTGCTCACTTTCACGGGCATGCCTTTGAAGATGATGTGGATTAATATGCTGATCCTCTTCACCTTGGTCTATGGTATCAAAAGCCGCGTCTTTTGGAGTGGCTCAGGATATTATACTATTATGTGTGGATTCTCGACCGTGGCCTACCACCTGATCTACTTCCTCACTTCAATGGTGCTAGAGAAAAATCCCGCGAGTTTTGAAATTGTCGACCGCCTAGTGCAAATCATCCTGACTCCTTCGTTCGCATTCCCAATGTATTGGGTGCTTGCGAAGATCGACAAAGTCTCTCAAGACGAACTTGTGCATGAGCCCGGAGGATTGGAGTTATGAGTACTTTCGTCAATAATCCGGACGAGGCTAAAGAGTATCAAAGCCGATACCGTCTGTTCTATATTTTCATCGCGGCTACTTTCACCATCTTCACGATGCGCTTGTGGTATTTGCAAATCATCTCCGGTAACGAGCTTCGCGAGTTCTCTGAGAAGAATCGTATCAAGCAAAATAAAATAACGGCTCCCCGTGGTTTAATGCTCGATCGCGACGGCAAAGTTCTGGTTGAAAACCTTCCGGGCTTTGAGGTCTTGTTGACGCCTCAATATATTGAGGACCTGCAAGCGTTGTCAGCGACGATCGGTCCGATCTTGGGCATGGAACCAGAGAAAGTGGTTCAAAAAGTTCAAAAGAGCCGCAAACAAAACGGTCCTTTCGCGCAAATTCGTTTGAAAGAGAACTTGAGCCGCGAAGAAGTTTTCCGTTTGAAACGTGTCCGCTTGGATACTCCGGGTCTTGAGATCCGCGAGTCTATCGTTCGTTACTACCCGTTGAAAGACAATGGCGCACAACTATTCGGATATGTGGGTGAGATCTCAAAACGTCAGATCCCTATTTTGAATGACCTTTATAAAGGGAATTTGAAATTCGACCAAGGTGACATTATCGGTAAGAGCGGTCTTGAAGAAACTCTGGAAAAAGACATCCGTGGTACCGACGGCATCAGCTTTATCCAAGTCGATGCCCATGGTCGCGAGGCTGTGACGCAAACTCCGAACATCTACGGTGAGCAAATCAAGGATCAAACTCCTGTTCACGGTAATAACGCTGTTTTGACAATCGACCGCGATCTTCAGGAAGCTGCTTACCAAGCTATGAATAAAACCGGCGTCGATAATCGTGGTCATATCGGTGGCGTTCTAGTGATGAAAACCAACGGCGAAGTCTTGGCGTGGTTGTCTCAACCATCTTTTGACCCGAATGAGTTCTCAACAGGTATCACGCCGCAAACTTGGTCCAAACTGATCAACGATCCGTTCAAACCATTGCGTAATAAAATCATTCAAGATCACAATCCACCGGGTTCGACATTTAAGCCGATGGTGGCCGTGGCCGCTTTGAGTGAGAAGGTCATTACACCATCAACGATCGTTGCTGCCCCCGGGGTCTTCTTCTTTGGTCGCCGCCCTTACCATGATGCCTTGAAACAAGGTCACGGTAACATCACGGTTTACCAAGCGATCGAAGAAAGCTCGAACGTGTTCTTCTATAAAATGGGTATCGCGTTGGGCGTAGATAAAATGTACGACTACATCTCGCAAATGGGTATCGGTCAAAAAACCGGCGTTGAACTTTCTCGTGAAGTTTCCGGCATCATGCCGAACTCGGCATGGAAGAAAGCCACCGTGGGTGAAGAATGGCAACCGGGTGAAAACTTAAGTACAGCCATCGGCCAAGGTTTCGTAACTGTGACTCCGATCTCTATGGCCATTGCCTACAATGCCATTGCGACGGAAGGTAAAGTTGTTAAGCCTTTCATCATCCGTAAAGTTTTGGATCAGGACGGTAAAGTTCTTCGTGAAAACTTCCCGCAAGTTCTTCGCGACTTGCAACAAACGCAACCTAACGGGGTGAAAATCTCTGCGGAGACATTCAAAGTCGTTAAAGAAGGTATGCGTTTGGTGGCGAACGGTAAAAAAGGAACAGCTCGCTATTGGAAAGTTCCAGGCGTAGAGTTTGCCGGTAAAACTGGGACAGCTCAAGTTATGGGCTTCTCTGCGGATCAAATCCACGCAAGCTGCACAGCTCGTCCCATTCATATGCGACATCACGGGTGGTTCGTGTCTTACGCTCCGGCGGAAAACCCAGAAATCGTGATCGCTATTTTGGCGGAGCACTCATGCCACGGTAACACCGGGGGCGTACCTATCGCTCGTGATATTTACCAAGCGTACTTCCAGAAATATCATCCAGACATAATTGCAAATGCAGTTAAGAACAAAGGCGCGAAGCCAAAAGCTGAAGCTGCAACTAGTGAGGTAGAATAGTCGTGTTTAATTCACTGCACGTTGAAGAGAGAACGCTCTTCAAAAAATTAGATATCAATTTTATCGTGGTGATTCTGGGATTGAATATCATCGGCTTGATCAATCTGTATAGCGCCACTCACGGTCCAAGCTCAGTAGACGTTTCAAGTTTGTTCATCTCTCAAATCATGTGGCTGTTTGTAGGCTGGACGGTTTTCTTAGTTATGACTCTGCTCGACTACGCCATCGTCATGCGTGTCGCCCTGATCATTTACGTTCTGAATTTGGCCGCCATCATATATGTGACCTTCTTTGGTAAGATCGCATTGGGTGCCCAACGTTGGATCGACTTGGGTTTCTTCCGTTACCAACCGTCAGAGACCATGAAATTGGCTTTGATTATGATGATGGCAAAGATCCTTTCAACTCGTAGCAGCCATGGTTCTGGTATGGGCTTCAAAGAAATGTGGGGCCCGCTTTTAGCTTTGGGTATCCCGTTTGTTTTCGTCGTCGAACAGCCTGACTTGGGTACGGCCATGATGTTGGCAGCCATCGGCGGCTCGATGATCCTGTTTACGAAAGTAAAACGCTGGATCATCGTAACTGCCATTGCCGCTGGTATTGTCGCATTGCCTGTTGCTTGGAAGTTCGTTCTTCATGATTACCAAAAGAACCGTGTCTTGACGTTCATGTCTCCGACAAGTGACCCGCGCGGTACTGGTTACAACAGTATCCAATCTAAGATCGCTGTAGGTTCTGGCCGTTTCTTCGGCAAGGGCTTCATGAAAGGAACTCAATCCCAACTTGAATTCCTTCCAGAGCGTCACACAGACTTTATATATTCTGTATTATCTGAAGAACATGGCTTCGTTGGCTCTATTTTAGTTATGGGTCTGTTCTGCTATCTGTTCATCACGGGAATTCGTATTGCAACTAATGCCCGCGATAAGTTCGGAGCGCTTCTTACGGTAGGTGTCCTCTGCTACGTCTTCTGGCATATGTTCGTGAACATCGGCATGGTTATCGGACTTTTGCCGATCG
Source organism: Bdellovibrio sp. (assembly GCA_017745015.1). Classification (GTDB taxonomy): domain Bacteria; phylum Bdellovibrionota; class Bdellovibrionia; order Bdellovibrionales; family Bdellovibrionaceae; genus Bdellovibrio. The sequence continues at coordinate 6,458 of JAGIAF010000083.1, forward strand.
TAGGAGTTCCACTGCCGCTACTATCTTACGGTGGATCGAGCATGCTCACCACCATGGCCGGACTGGGATTAGTCTCCTCCGTCGCCTACCGCAGATATCTGTTTTAGAAAATTTAAAGGCCCCATCCGGGGCCTTTTTTTTGTATTCTTAACTAAAAATCCTGATGTCGGTTTTTTTCTTTGAAGGGCTTTTTGGGCGCAGCTCTGTTTGCAGCTTCAAAGCAAGATTTCCGGCCCAAGACCATTCCACCTTTGAATTTTTACGAAAGCTCTCCACATCCACCTCAATAGTGGTTGATTCTCACACGATGACCTTCACTGTCTATTACTTCTGAAAATTCCCCGTCTTTTTTGTCCCAAGGCCGCGCCAGGTCTTCCTTGGTTTGGTGATCCTCGATATCGCCTTGGTTGTATTGCACACCTCTTTCAACGACGGGGTCACGATCACTGAAGTTGCCAGAAACAGGTGATGAAGAATTAAATTTGTTATCCATAAACACCTCTTCTAGCTAAGAATACCAAGCTTTGCATTGTGCGCCCCCAGACCAGTGGCAAAAGACACAAAGTTAATCCGCGCCTGCAGAATTATACTGAAAGCATGAAAATTCATATTCGCTTTTATGAAGAGTTGAATGATCACCTTTCTGAAAATCAGAAAAAGAAAGAACTCCTGTACGAAGTCCAACAAAGCACCACCGTGAAAGATGCCATTGAATCTTTCGGAGTGTCTCACACAGAAGTAGATTTAATTTTAGTCAACGGCGACAGCCGTCCTTTCAGCTATCTATTAAAAGATAATGATCGCGTTAGCGTCTTCCCTATGTTTGAATCTATGGACATCACCTCGGTGACTTTACTGCGCAATCATCCTTTGCGTGAACGGCGCAAAGAACCCATGGCCTTCATTGTCGATTTAAACCTAGGAAAGCTTGCGCATTTTATGAGGATGCTGGGATTTGATGTTCTTTACGATACCAAACTTCGAGATGACGAATTGCTGGCGAAACTCTCTAAAGAGCAAAACCGCATTCTTCTCACTCGCGACCGTGGTTTATTGAAGCGCAAAAATGTCGATCATGGGTATTTCGTACGCAGCACTCGCCCTACCACGCAGACCATCGAAGTTTTAAAACGTTTTGATATGATGAATTTAGTGAACTTATGCTCGCGCTGCTTGCACTGCAATAACCCACTGCAAAGTATCAGCAAGGAACAAGTTTTAGAGGAACTCCCTCCGCAAGTCGCAGAGGGCTATCAGACTTTCTATTTCTGCCCTCATTGCGAGCGCATCTATTGGGAGGGAACTCATTTTGAACATATGAGATCCATGTATCACCACCTACAACAGGAATATGCTCGTGAGCATTTCCTGGCAGGTTAAGAAAACAACTACATACGCTTGCAGTACATATTTGCAAGACGCAAAGAACTGTCCGCGGAATACATATCAAGAACCGCCGTGAACTTCAGATTGTTCTCTTGTGTGAAAACTTGCAAAGTCGTGCCTTCGTTCTGTTCGCACGTATATTGAGCCGTTGTACCGTAAGTCAAAGACGAACGTGTGCAGTTGAATTGCTTCGCGTGCTTAGCTTGACCCGTTGCCCATACAGCAATCACGATGTTTTTGTCTGACTCGGGAGATTCATTAACACTCATGCCATAAGCTGGTTTACCATCGTCGCGAATCTCTTTGCTTGTACAAAGAAAAGAAGCTTGGGCAGAGGCTGTCGCCAACAAGATCGCCGCTGTCAAAAGGGATTTCATTTTCATAAATTCTCCTGATTAGGTGGTTATTAAAACTACTTTTTTAAATCATCACAACTGTTTTGCACTTCACGCAGGAAAACCATCAAGACCTTGCTCTTCGTAAGAGTGCTGCGCCCCGTGACACAAAATCGCGTTTTAGCCCGATAAAGAATTTCTGCCTCATCCGTATAGGCGTCGGCGACCACTGACAAGGGTTTACCAGTGGTGCCATAGATTACGTAAAGCACTCCGTCGCCCTTCTGCTCCCCGAGCTCATCTTTCAGAAATCTTTCAGCAACCGCCATACGCACAGAAGTTGAAAAATACCCTTTTTCTTCAAATGTAACACCCGGCTGGTATTGACCCGTCACTTTCTTGCCATAGATCGCACCCCGATAAGAGAGGGTCTGAATAGACGGTAAAAGATTGAGACTGGCTTCTAAGTGATTTATAAACTCTTGAAGGCTCTTAGAGGGCTTTTTTCCGGAGCGCAAAGTACGATTGATCGTCGTGTATATCGCGGTCCCATCCCCTGGCTCCTCCATGTACTTTACCAAGGGATAATAAGGATTTTCTTCTTGGTAAATCGTCGAAAGCAGCTGATCAAAATCCTTCGGAGCGCGCTTCATCAGTTCCCCTGATAAAACAGAGGTTTTGATCAGGTCCTCAACTTGAGCGGCTTTTAAAGTTCCCAAAAGCTTTTCACCATCAAAACTCTGAGCTGTCACTTGATTGAGCAAGGAAGTAATTTTTTTAGAGTCTTCCGAAAAAGCCCCAAGGACTACAGGGGACTGCTCGAAGCTCTGAGCCCCCGAGATGACTGAAAAAAGCAGGACAACGCTACCAATTGTTAATTTAAATAATTTCATCATGACTATCAGCTAAGCAACACTCGTACCCAACGATTTATTAAGAGGCGCCGTCGACGGCGCCTTTTTTTTATGGAGTACTTTCAACTTTAACCGCAATCTTAAGCAAGATTGCGGTATAGAAAAATTAAGGTGTTAATCTATTCGTGAGAAAATACACGATGGCATCCTTCGGATGATTCCCAATCAACTGCCCAATTTCCTGACCGCTACTGAATAGCACCATCGCTGGGAGACTGCGAATACCATACTTACTTGCAGTTTCTTGATTCTCCTCAATATTGAGTTTCACAACTTTGAGCTTATTTTCAAACTCCTGAGCGATCTCCTCAAGCTTTGGGGTAAGGCCATGGCAAGGGCGACACCATTGAGCCCAAAAGTCTACCAATACGGGCTCAGAAGAATTCAGCACTACACTATTAAAAGTACTGTCTGTGATAGCTGCCAAAGAAGACATTACACACCTCCGGCTTTAAGGTGGTATGTTCCATCAGCCAAAGGATAACCAAATTCTTGCCAAACCATTTGGTTCTTAGCTTCCCAGCGATCAACTGCGGCTAGGTATTCTTTTGGCCATAGATTTTTCAAAATCGCTGTGCGTTTGTAGTACCACCAGATCGTAACTGCATGGCTTTTTGCAAAGGTTCCCGGCGCCGTCATTTTCAAAAGCTTTTTAATTTTTTCGTCGGAAATCTCATCCAGCTTTGAAGTACGTGGTGGATTATTGAGGTTACCGACTTGGCGAAGAATCTCACGGGCTGCAAGAACATCAACACCTAGGTAGCGCATGACAATGCGAATCCAATCTTCGCGATAGAGCATATATCCGCGCGCTTCCGTTAACTCTGGAAGTTCAACTGGAGCGGTGGCGGTTGCATAATTTTTAAAATCCCACTCCGACCAATGTTCAAATAAAATATCCAAATTAATAAGATCTTGTGGCGATCGCATCGGGTGCTGCAAATGCCATTCTTCAAAAGCTTTCCAGTTCTTTTTAGAAGCCTTTAAAGACTCTGGCATATTCTGCCAGGCGTGCACTCGCTCGTTCCACTCGATAGCGTAAAGCCCGCGAGCTCCCAGGCGTTGTGCCGCCTCCAGAATCATTGGATCGTAATCGGAAAACTTATCGAACTGCACCGGACCGATTTGTTTTTGCACGTCTGCTAAGATATCCAACATGGGTGATCGGAACGCCACCACATCAAAGCCCGTGCGAGTTTTCAGCTCATCACACATCTGCCCGATCTCTTTGTGACGAGAAAACTCCACATCCAGATGCAAAAACTTAGTGCCCGCAAAAAGTTCTGGCAACAAACCAAAATCTAGCGGATTAAACGGAGAATACCCTTCAGCGTACAAAACCAAACTTGAAGGCGAAGTGCCGCGGCCCGGGCCTAATAAAATATTTTCTTTTTGAGCATAAGCCATGATCTTACGAAGATCCGGAATGATGGCTTGAGTTTCAGGAGAATAGCGAGACACTTCATCCGACAATTTGCCAAGAGTGGCTCCGTCGGTAACTCCACGACGTTTAAGATTATCAATACTTCTTTCTAACAAACTTTCCATAACTTGGGTCCTTTCTGCTTCGGTCAATTCCTGACCGGAGGTTAAGGAGGCCAATACGGATTCCAGACTGGTGATTTGTTGAGACAAACTAACTGCCGCTGCACGACTCTCTTGAAGACGTCTCTCCAAAAGTTCTTTCAAAGTTCCATCACTAGTTTCAGCTAACAAAACTTTGATCTGATCTAAGGAAAATCCTAGCGCTTTATAATGCTGAATTCTCCCCGCCAGGTGTACTTGAGCTTCGGTATAAACACGGTGCTGCCCTTCACTGCGAGTATAAGGAACCAACAGGCCCTTTTCCTCATACAGGCGCAGCGCTTTAACACTAAAGCCCGTGCGTTTCCCAAATTCCCCAATAGATAACCAATCCTTCATCATGACCTCTGATCATAATCCTGCAACCTCCCCTTGGGGCAGAATAAAGCAGAAAATTAGAACCTCGACTCACCCCGCAAAAAATCGATGGTGCAGCCATTCTGCACCACTTTGGTGCATTTTAACTTGCCAGTCCATCTCAGGAACAATTAAACCCTAGCCCATGACAGAGTTTCGCACTTACCTCCAGCAAGAGTTCACTAGAAGGGTCGATAAGAATCCGGCCTATTCCCTGCGTGCTTTTGCAGGACATTTAAAAATCAATCATGCCACCTTGTCTTCGCTACTTGCGGGCAAACGAGCTATGACTAAAAAGACTGCGATCAAATTGGGCCAAGCTTTAAGCCTCTCCCCTTCCCAGATTGATGGGTTCGCGCAAACGACAAAACCTGTGGCCGAAACTTCCGAGCACGCCAAATACATGGTGTTGCAACAAGATACCTTTGCGGCGATGTCAGAGTGGTACTTCGATGCAATCTTAGAAATGACTTTGATCCCGCGCTTTAATCTTGAACCCCAAGTTATCGCGGCGGCACTGAACATCACGACAGTCCAAGCGCAAATGGCTCTAGAGACGTTGGAGCGATTGCAGCTGATCGTAAAAACCAAAAAAGGTAAATACACTTTAGCGCATCCCAACAGCGACAACTGCTTGGATGCAGACTACACAAGTGCGGCAAACAGAAAATATCAAAAATCGATTTTAGAAAAGTCCTTAGCTGCTCTTGAAGAGGTCGACCGCAAAAAACGCGACCACACTTCAACCACGCTTGCCATCGACACGAAAGATCTTCCAAAGATCAAAGAGATCATCCAGAAATTCCGCAGAGACATTGATGCCTTCGCTCACCGCCCGGAAGCGCGCCTAAACGAAGTCTATCAACTGCAAGTTTCTATCTTCCCATTGAGCAATCAAGATAGATAAAGAGGACGTCATGAAATCCAGCATCTTAGTAATTCTATTTTTAGTTTCCATT
>JAGIAF010000084.1 GCA_017745015.1 Bdellovibrio sp.
GCTGTGGACTGTACGTAGTCTTTGTAGCCAAGCTGATCGAACAACTCGACAAGCTTCGCACCAGGCGACGAGCCCACGTTGAAATCCAGAATATGCTTTGGCAAATGTTCAATGAAGGCCAGAAGGTCTTCAATCGCCTCCCCGGTTTTTTCAGGGATCTCAGCGTCTTTCCACAAGCGACACGCATCAAGGAAACTTACTCGACGTTTTTGAGTAAACTCTGTGAGCTTTTCAATTGTCGTGTCACCGATACCGCGAGACGGAACGTTGATAATACGACGAAGAGACACTTCATTTGGTGAGAAGGATTGTTTAAGGTAGGCCATGATATCTTTGATCTCTTTACGGTCAAAGATCGATGTACCACCCGAGATATTGTAAGCAATCCCAGCTCTGCGCAAAGAAGCCTCAATCATACCGCCTTGAGTATTCGAACGATAAAGGACCGCGAAGTCTTTCAGTTTATGCCCACCTTCTTTTTGAAAGTGCTGGATTTCGCTGACAACAAATTCACATTCGTCTTCTTCACGCTCTAGGACGAAGACTTCAGGCAAGACACCGGTGCTTTGTGCGGCCTCGGCGCGAAGGACTTTACCATGACGGTTTTTATTTTTAGAAATAGCAGCGTTGGCAACAGCCAAGATTTCGCCGGAAGAGCGGTAATTACGCTCGAGCATAATCACTTCGCACTTCTTATGTTCGTGAGGGAAATTCAAGATGTTCTTGATTTCCGCTCCCCGCCAACCGTAGATCGATTGGTCATCGTCACCGACCACAGTGATGTTGCTGTGGTTTTTTACGATTTGTTGGATCAAGTCCATTTGCATGCGATTGGTGTCTTGGAACTCATCCACCATCACTTGAGAGAATTGGCTTTGGACTTTTTCTAAAATCTCAGGATGTTGTTTAAACAACTGAAGCGGCTTAATCAAAAGCCCTTCGAAATCCACCACGCCCAGATGTTCAAGACGCTTGGCGAATTTAGGAGCTAGGACTTCCACCATCTCGTGGTATTCGTCGAAACCTTCATGAGTGGGCGCAACGCCCGTACGACGATCATTGATCATCGAAAGAATCTTATCGACGTCGAATTTATCTTTGCCCGAGTTTTTAATATCCTTCATGAGTTCTTTAAGAACAGCATTGCAGTCCGTCTGATCGACGATACCGAAGTGCGGAGAAAGACCGGCATGTTTATGAAAACGACGAAGGATTTGCAAACCGAAGGAGTGGAAAGTACCAGCCCAGAGGCCATCACCGGCTCCACCGAGTTTCAATTTCACACGGTGTTTAAGTTCACGAGCAGCTTTATTGGTAAACGTAAGAACACAGATTTCAGAAGATTGAGCAACCCGCTCAGAAATCATTCTTCCTGTACGAGATACCAGTACTGTCGTCTTACCGGAACCAGCACCGGCGAGAATCAACAAGGGTCCATAATTATGCTTAACAGCCTTTTGCTGTTCAGGATTTAAACCTTTAAGCCAATCCAATGTCGATCCCTTCAAATACCAAAAAAACAAAATACTACAATAAGGCTGCGCCAAAAGGTTCAGCCGCGAGGCGGAGGGTTTGCGCTGCCACGTAGGCGTACTCCAAGTACGCCGGAGAGCAAGTGCGAGCCCGACAACGAAGTCGGATGGGCCTTTTCGCGCGGCCGACGAAACTAAACGCGGTTGTGGATCAGAGTGCGAACTTCATCTTCGAAAACCACTTCGATTTTGTCAGTAGCTGCATCTTTGATGAAGCCCAAACCGAATTTTGGATGTTGAAGTTTTGTGTTCTTATCGAACTTGCCCTTCATGTTGTAAGTTGAAGTAGCTGCATCGTTAGACATCAACATTTCGTATTCGTTTTTGTGCGAAGATTTACGTGAGTTCATTGTTTGTTCACGTTTCTTAGCTGCTGCGCCCGTCAACGGTTTGCCCGTTTTAGTTTGTGCTTTTGGAAGGGAATAAGTTTTTTGAGAACCGCAGATCTCACACTTGATTTTTGCCGACGTCGCTGAAGTGTGTGCCAAAACTACATGGTATCTATCAGCATCACATTTTTTACAGAATGCAAAAAAAGATTTCGCGACAGGAGGCAGAGTGTTCATTGTCATTTCTTATTCCTTACTTAGTACTGTTGTTTCAAATTATAAATCATTAGCTTGTCTTCAAGTTTCTTCTGCGCGATTTCACCCGCACTCAAGAAGAAAGGACCTTCTTCGCGCTCAATGCGCTGTTGGAAGTCCAACATGCTGTGCTCATCTTTAGGATCAATAAACGTTCCCGTCGGACCGTAGTTTTCCAAGAAGGCGAGATCTTCTTCTTTGTTGAAGAACTTCTCCCAGCAATTCGTATTCACCTGTACACGATAGGTGATAGTTTTAGCATGAGAATGCACCGGAGCGTAAGCCCCAATCACCTCTAAATGTCCGTAATGCGAGTGCAGCTTCAATGCCGGACTGCCCCATTGAGTCATCCCAGAGCATTGCTCCACGTTAGCATACCATAAACCGAAAGCTTTTGAGAGGAAGCCCAGCCCATAAAACTGCTCTTCCTTAGGTAAAAGTGAGTTCACTGAACATAAATTGTGAGCTACCCACTCGCCCTTATGCATCGTAGGGATGATGATAAACAAAGAAAGTGGCACCCAGTCCATTTCATCCAAAGATTCGAGCTCTTTGAGGACTTTGGACGCCTTGATCGGGCTCAAAGTCGCTGGATACTTTTTTGGATCCAAGACTTCGCGAACCATTTTAGAAAGAACTTTAGGACGAGCCGCAAAACCCGCCACGAATCCCGGCATCACCGCACAGTCGTAAAATACCCAACGAGGCATGGCCATATTGGAAGGACCAAAGGCACGCTCCTCGATGGAATAAATGCGATCCGCGAATGCGATCTCCGTGATGTCCAGGGGATTTTTCAGAATCGGTTTTTGTTGAAACCAATCAAGTTTATGAAAAGAGCCAGGCTGGGCAATTTCATTTTCAGAACGTACAAAGACGTAAGGGCGAATATCCTCACTCTTCAACCAGTCAGCTTTCTTCAGTAACTCTTGAATCAAACACGCACTCCGATCATATCTTCAGGTCTGACTATCTTATCAAATTCTTCGCCAGAAAGGAGTCCAAGATTGATGGCTTCTTCGCGGAGCGTAGTGCCGTTTTTGTGGGCAGTTTTCGCGATTTTTGCGGCATTATCGTACCCAATATGAGGATTCAGAGCCGTGACCAGCATCAAAGAGTGCTGCAGGTGCTTCTGAATCTGCTTTTTATTGGCCTCAATCCCTACGACACAGTGGTCTGTGAAAGATTCGCAGGCATCCGCCAACAAGCGAATGGAATTGAGCACGTTAAAGACGATCAAAGGCTTAAAGACGTTCAATTCGAAATGTCCTGTAGCGCCACCGATCGTCACAGCCACGTGATTTCCTATCACCTGAGCACAGACCATGGTCATGGCTTCAGATTGAGTGGGATTCACTTTTCCCGGCATGATGGAACTGCCCGGTTCGTTTTCTGGAAGATTCAACTCCCCGATACCGCAACGAGGTCCAGATCCTAACAAGCGGATGTCATTGGCGATTTTCATCAAAGACACCGCGATGGTATTTAAGGCGCCACTGACTTCCACCAATGTGTCGTGGCTGGCAAGAGCTTCGAATTTATTTTCTGCAGAAATAAAAGGAATCTTTGTTTCGCGCGCAATTTCGGCGGCGGCTTCCACGGCGAATTGTGGATGAGTGTTCAAACCCGTACCCACCGCAGTTCCGCCCAGAGCGAGTTCATGCAGGTGCGGCATCGTGTTGCGAATGCGTTTAATTCCGTGCTTCACTTGAGTGGCATAGCCTGAGAACTCTTGGCCCAATGTCAACGGAGTCGCATCCATCAAATGAGTGCGACCGATTTTGACGATGTCTTTGAATTCTCTTTCTTTTGCTGCCAGTGCGCCATGGAGCTTTTCCATCATCGGTATCAAGCGATGAGTGATTTGCTCTCCAACTGCGATGTGCATCGCAGTTGGAAATGTGTCATTCGAAGACTGGCCTTTGTTCACGTCATCATTGGGATGGATTTCTTTGCTGGGAAGTTTAATTCCCAACATATCCATCGCGCGATTGGCGATGACTTCGTTGGCATTCATATTGGTTTGGGTACCGGAACCAGTTTGCCAAACGACGAGAGGAAAATGTTCATCGAGCTTTCCGGCAATCACCTCATCAGCAGCTTTGACGATGATGTCGGCTTTTTTTGCATCAAGAAGACCTAAGTGTTTGTTTGTGAGGGCTGCGGATTTTTTCAAAATCCCCAGAGCACGAATCATCTCGCGCGGAAAATGATCACCACCAATTTTGAAGTTCTCGCGTGAGCGTTGTGTTTGAGCTCCCCAGAATTTATCTGCAGGAACTTGCACTTCTCCCATGGTGTCTTTTTCAATACGAAAACTCATTACGACCTCCTGGAGATCATTCCAACATGGGCTTGATCCGTTGGGTAAATCACTAGTTCTTGTATATTCACATGGGCCGGGCGCGCCACGCACCAGGCGATGGTTTCAGCGATGTCTTTGGGATCCAGCGGCGTCATGTTTTCATAGACAGCGTCCGCTTTTTTCTGATCTTCAAAACGCACCATCGAGAATTCCGTGTGCACCATACCTGGCTCGATATTAGTCACGCGAATTTTAGTGCCCAGAAGATCCATGCGCATGCCTTCAGAAAGTGCGCGCACCGCAAATTTAGTAGCACAGTAAACTCCACCACCTGGATACGTCCAGCGACCCGCCACGGAACCAAGATTTACGATGTGACCACGGTTTTTCTTGACCATGTGCTCGATCACCCCGCGAGTCATGAAAAGCAAACCTTTGATGTTGGTGTCGATCATCGTCTCCCAATCATCGAGGCTGCCCTCTTGCATTTTGTCGGTGCCTTTTGCAAGACCGGCGTTGTTCACAAGGACTTCGATGTTGGCGATATCTGCTTGGTGCGCTTTCATAAACTCGCCGACTTCGAAGCGATCGGAAATGTCGAAAGCCGCGGTTTTGATTTCTATTTGAGGAAACTTAACTTTGAATTCTTTTTGCAGCTGCTCGAGACGTTCGTGTCTGCGACCTGTCAGTAAAAGGGAAAAACCTTGAGCTGCCAAAGCTTCTGCCGTTGCCCATCCGATTCCCGCTGTTGCACCTGTAATGAGAGCCCATCTCGCCATATTCACCTCAAAGGAAATATTGTAGGCCTCCCCCTCCCGCTTGCCTAGAAAAGCACCCCAATTACGCGGCGCATCCTCCAAAGGTACGGCGTACCTTTGGATTGCGGGTCGTGTTAGGTTGCCGGGCTATGAAATGTCCATGTGGTTCCGAAAAAAATTATCAAGAATGTTGTGGTATTTATCACTCTGGCAAAGAACTGGCGCCAACGGCGGAAGCTTTGATGCGCTCTCGTTATAGTGCTTTTGCGAAAAATCAAATGCAGTACTTGCGCGATACAACGGATCCGCAAACTTTGGGCGACATCGATGATGAAGCCAACAAAGAGTGGGCGGAGCGCGCGAAATTCTTGAAACTCGAAATTATCAAGGCTGAAGAAAAAGGCACTAAAGGTACGGTTGAGTTTAAAGCTTACTACCAAGTTGACGACGAAGACTTCATTCACCACGAGGTTTCGACTTTCCGCAAACAAGCTGGCGAGTGGTTCTTTAAATCTGGAAAAGTGAAAGAGGCAAAGTCATGAAATATTGGTTGATGAAATCAGAGCCTGACGTTTTCTCTATCGATCAGTTGAAGAAAGACAAAACGACTCCGTGGGAAGGCGTACGCAATTACCAAGCGCGCAACTTCATGCAAAAAGATATGCAAGTGGGCGACTTGGTTTTGTTCTATCACTCCAACGCCACTCCTCCAGGTGTTGCCGGTCTTGCGAAAGTTTCTAAACTTGCGACTCCGGACAAACTTCAGTTTGATAAAAAATCTGAGTACTTTGATCCAAAAGCCACAAAAGAAAAACCAATCTGGTATTGCGTTGACGTTGAGTTCGTTGAGAAATTCAAAGAGCTTGTGAGCTTGCAAGATCTGCGCGACAACGAAAAATTGTCGGACATGTTGGTTTTGGCTAAGGGTTCTCGCCTGTCGATCCAGCCTGTTGATAAGAAGCACTTTGATATCGTGAAAAAGATGGGCGGACTCTAAGAATGAAACTGTTCCTGGCTCCGATGGAAGGCGTTGTCGACTGGGTGATGCGTGATACGCTCACCGCCATCGGCGGCGTTGATCAGTGCGTGACAGAATTCTTGCGCGTCACTGATCGCTTGCATCCTGAAAGTGTGTTTTACAAAAACTGCCCTGAGTTGCGCACGGGTTCCCGCACGCGTTCAGGCACACCAGTATTTGTACAACTCCTAGGCGGCCAGGCCGAACCGTTAGCGATGAATGCGGAACGCGCAGTAAAATTGGGCGCTTTGGGAATCGATTTGAATTTCGGCTGCCCGGCAAAGACAGTCAACCGTCACGATGGTGGTGCGAGTCTTTTGAAGTCTTGTGATCGCGTCGGAAAAATTGTCGAGACCGTTCGCAAAGCCGTTCCTGCTCATGTGCCTGTGACCGCGAAAATCCGTTTGGGTTTTGACGATCCGACAAAATGTATCGATATCGCTCAGGCCGTTGAAGCCGCTAATGCCACATGGTTGACGATTCATTGCCGCACAAAAACCGATGGCTACAAGCCACCGGCATACTGGGAGTGGATCCCCAAAATCAAAGAACAAACAAAAATAAAAATTATCGCCAACGGCGAAATTTGGAACGTAAACGATTTCAATCGCTGTGTGGAAGTCACTCAATGTGAAGACTACATGATCGGCCGCGGAGTGATGAGCAACCCGTTTATCTTTAAACAGATCAAACAAAGCCTCGCCCAACACCCCGTCGATGAAATGAATTGGGAAAGAGCCAAACCTCTTTTGCCGCAGTTCTTTGCCGCCAGCACCGAATACATCAACGACTACTTCGCCGTCTCCCGCACCAAACAATGGCTCAAAGCTTTATCGTTGAAAAACGCCGAAGCCAAAGCCGTCTTCGACGAAATCAAAATCCTAAAAAAACCCACAGAATTCCACGCCGCCCTCATCAACAAAGTAACCTAAAAGGTGCCTGCTTCAATTTTTGCGACTAACTGAGTCGCAAAAATTGAAGCAGGCACCTTTTCGGGAAAGCTGGCTTGCACTCCGACTCCGGCGGAGTAAGGGGCACCTATTCGTAGCGGAGGGCTTCTATGGGGTGGAGTTCGGAGGCTTTTTTGGCTGGGTAGAGGCCAAAGACGATTCCGATGAAGGCAGAGAAGAAGAACGACAGGGCTACGGAATCCAGGGCGATGGCCATGGGCCAGCCGGTGGTTTTGGATAGGATTGTTGTTACTCCCCAAGCTAGAGAGATGCCAAGTAATCCGCCAATGACACTGACTACTACGGATTCAGCTAGGAACTGCATCAAGATATCAATTTTTCTGCCGCCGATGGCTTTGCGCAAGCCGATCTCGCGAGTTCTTTCCGTCACGGAAACCAGCATAATGTTCATGATACCGATACCACCCACAAGTAAGGAAATCGCTGCGATCGATGAAAGCAACATCGACATGGTTTGACCACTAGAGCTGATCGCTGCCTGTAAGTCCGCCATGTTGAAAATTTGGAAAGCGTCATCTTGTTGCGAAATCGGAACGCGATGACGCTTGTTCAAAACCTCTTTCAAAGAATCTTGAGTGGTGTCGATGTCTTCTTTATTCCCCACCTCAACGTCAACCGAATCTACGTAGTTTTTACCGAAGAGACGGAACATCGCAGTTTGCACTGGCACTACGATACGGTCATCTTGGTCATTGGGTCCTTGAGCGCCTTTCTCTGGCAAAAGACCAATAACGTTGAAATTCACTTTGTTAATTTTAATTGTCTCCCCCACTGGGGATTTTTCACCAAAGAGCTCACGAGACACTGTCTTACCAATCACCGCGACTAGAGCACGACGTTGATTTTCCTGCTCAGAAAAGAACCTTCCCAAAACCGGTTCTGAGTTTCGAACCTGCACGAAAGCCGTCGACACTCCCATCACCGTCGTATTCCAATTCTTATTTAAGTAAGTCACTTGCCCGCGCCCCTGAACCGTGGGCACGATGTCTTTGATCGAAGGAATTTGTGACTTCAACGCTGCCACATCGTCAGTTGTGATACGAATCCTCACGCCGGACTCTTGAGCCACACCCGCAACACGCACATTCCCCGCGCGCAAGATCAGTAAGTTGGACCCCATGGAGGAAAGTTGTTTCTCAATCGCATCTTGAGCTCCGTGTCCCAGCGCCAACATAGTCACAACGGCCGCAACGCCGATAAGAATCCCCAACATGGAAAGACCAGAGCGCACTTTATTTGCTGCCAAGGTCTTCCAACCTTGGTGAAAGTGTTCTAGGACTTCCCCGAAATGAAACTTAGCGTGAAGACTTTGCTCGGACTTATGTGACTCTGCAGCTTTTAATGGAACGCGACGCTCATCAGACTGGATCTCGCCGTCGCGCATACGGATCAGGCGATTGGCTTGCTCTCCGATTTCATCTTCGTGGGTTACGATGACCACGGTGATTCCCTGAGCATTGAGATCTTTTAAGATCGCCATGATCTCTTTTTCACTCTTCGAATCCAAATTTCCTGTAGGTTCATCGGCAAAAATAATTTTCGGATTGTTAATCAAGGAGCGCGCGATAGCCACACGCTGCTGTTGACCACCGGAAAGCTCGTTGGGCTTATGATCATTACGTGAACCTAAGCCGACTTTGTCCAAAAGAACTTTTGCTTTATCAAAATCAAATTTCTTTTCAGAGTATAAAAGTGGCAAAGACACGTTCTGCCACGCGGGCATTCTGGGCAACAGATTGAATTGCTGGAAGATAAAGCCTATTTCGTCCCGACGAAGAACCGCCAACTCATCTTCCGAAAGCTTTGAAACTTCGCGACCGTGAAGTTTGTAAGAGCCTGACGTCGGCACATCCAAGAGTCCCAGAATATGCATCAACGTCGACTTACCGGAACCCGATGGCCCCATGATGGCGACAAAGTCACCATCTTCGATGGTCAATGTGACGTCACGTAAGGCATCGACGACATTGTCGCCCATTTTATAGGATTTTTTAATGCCGCTGATTTCAATCATACATCACCCATCTTAAGGTCCGCCAGGACCACCCGGTCCACCACTACGACGACTGCCACTGCCCGGCGCCTTGCCACCCATTGGTGAGAATGGATTTGTGCCGCGCTTTTCGGAGGTCATTTTAACTTGAGGTACAACGGCAACTTCCCCCTCATCAGCACCATCTAAAATCTCGGTGAACTTTCCATCGCTGATTCCGACTTTCACGTCGCGCGGAACAACATGACCATTGGCACCGCGAATTTGCAGAATGGTCGCGCCATTTTGCACTTTCAAAGCTTCGTTTGCCACCAACAAGACATCTTTTTTGTTTTGCACAAAGAATGTCACATTGGCTGTCATCCCGCTTCGCATATACGAAGGAGCTTTTCCCTTAGGCAAAACATCCACAATGTAAGTCGTCACGCTATTCACAGTTTTCGAGTCAAAGGCAATTTGATCCGCGGTCGCAGAGATCTTTTCGCCAGGATAAGCATCAAGAACAATCTCAGCCACTTCGTTAAGTTTAATTTGTGAAATGTCCGTTTCATCCACTTGGGCTTTGACGGTCAAGCGATCGGACATCGTCAAAATAGCGTCAGTGGTCGTGAAAGTTTGCCCCGCCTCAACACTGCGTAAAATGATAGTTCCAGAAATAGGAGCCATGATCGGCGTTGGCAAATACAGTTCAGACCACCGCTTGTATTCTTCATCCCCCTTAGCGCGAGCTGCATCCAACATCGCCGCTCTTTCGGTTGAGCTCATCACCGCGATAATTTGTCCCTTATTGACCTTTTGCCCTTCCTTCACCAGGACTTGCTCCATGCGGCCCGCCACCGGAGCTTTGATTTCAAGTCGATTTTCTGGTTGAACAGTTCCCGTCGCCAAAATCGTGACTTCAAGATCACCGCGCTTCAACACATGCTCTTTATAGACCACTTCGTTCTTCTTTTCATTTTTCCAGTAAAGATACCCACCGGTCGCCGCGACCAGAACAACTGCAGTTCCTACAATCAACTTCATTTTTTTTGATGTCATGGCAACGCTCCTACACCTTGGGCTTTTTCCCAAGCCGCCTCAGCAATGATGCGGTCTCTTTTGGAAGTCAGATACAATTTGGTTTTATTGATTAGATCATTCTCGATATTGTCCCAGTCTTCGAAAGACATAAGACCATTATTGTACTTGGCTCGGGCAATATCAGCCCGAGTTCTTGCTGCCGTGACAAAAGACTCATTTACAGAAAGTTCTTCCACCGCTTCGACATAAGACGTAAAGGCCTTCTTAAGGTTCGTCAGCAAGCTGCGATCAATTCCAGCGAGATTGCTTTTTGCTGCATACAATTGCGACGTTTGACTTTTCGTCGCGTAGTAGT
Organism: Bdellovibrio sp.; assembly: GCA_017745015.1. Lineage (GTDB taxonomy): Bacteria > Bdellovibrionota > Bdellovibrionia > Bdellovibrionales > Bdellovibrionaceae > Bdellovibrio. The sequence continues at coordinate 10,537 of JAGIAF010000084.1, forward strand.
CTTTACCGCCAGAGAAGAATGGCAAAGTTAATGTCGCACCCACGGTCCAGCGATCATTCTCATTGGGATAAAAGTTATTCCCTAATTGACCCACAGAACCCGTCAAATCCAATGTTGGAAAGAATCCACTCTTCGCACTGGTTAGCTGAGCTTCTGCAACATCAACTTGTGCTGCAAATTGTTGCCGGTCTGGAGTACTGGCTGCGATCTTGGTAAAATCTGGCTCCTTAGTCGACGGCACGGTCAGTGGAACATCGTCTTTGATCTCGACATTCTTGTCTGAATCCACGCCGATAACTTTCTTCAAATCAGATTGACTGGTTTCTTGTCCATGCTGCGCTTTTAAATGATCAAGCTTCGCCTGCTTTAAATTCGCTTGCGAAAGCAATAAAGATCCTTTGTTCTCGCGACCCGATTCAAAGCGCAACTCGACGATTCGTAAGTTGTCCCCGCGACGTTTCACAATATCTTCAGAAATCTTTAAAGAATCTTTGGCGTAAATCACGCTGGCAAAAGCAAACTTGAGGTCATAGCTCACTTGAGCTCGGGTCGAACGCAAACTCGCTTCCGCGACGCTCGACTGCCCGCGCGCAATGTCGACCTTCGAAGAATCCGTAAACCCACGGAAGAGATTCTGAGACGCATTTAAAGTGGCTGAGTAAGAATCGTTAGATGATGACGACGCATTTGAATCATCAGGACCACTTTTGCTATATCCCAAACTTGCTGAAAGCTGAGGGAAGTATCCACTCTTGCTGCCTTCAATCTGGTACTTGCTCGATTCATAAGTGCTTTCTGAATACTGTAAATCTGCATTGTTCTTTTTAAGCAGTTCCAAGCAATCTTGAAATGATAACGGCTGTTGAGCCCACGCCATGGATGAGAGGCTCAAGGTAGAAAGTGCTAGAAATATCGCTCTTAGCTGAGGCATGGTGACTGACCCTCTTTCTCTCTTAATTAGCTCCAGAAAATGCGCCTAAGTCAAACCTATCGCCTTCCAGGCTACATAGTTAGACTAAGAAAGAATTGTGTAATGACTAAGGAGTCGCCTCAGAACGAGACTCTTACGGAGAAACTTCGTAGCGAACAGGAGGTTGGTTTTTGTAAGTGATGGATTGGTTAAACTGATCGAGAGTCTTTTTAAAGATCTTTTGAATTCTGGCGCGCTCTGCTTTGGTTAGATAAAGGTCCTGACCTTGTCCTACCAAAAGTTTTACGGGCCCCTGATTAAGCTCCGTGGTGCGCATATCAACACCAAAGGTCAGACTATTCAGCTTACTGCGTTTGACTTGATTATCAAGATTCTTGCGCAGCAGTTTTTCAATAGCCTCTCCATGAGTGCTCAAAGTATTGCGCACATTGCTTCCGCCTTGAAC
>JAGIAF010000085.1 GCA_017745015.1 Bdellovibrio sp.
CGGTATATGTCTGGACTCTGGCCAATGAGAAGGCTCGAGTTGTTAGTGAAAGGATTTGCAATGCGCTCAACACAAAAAACGCTCGCGCTATGGTTCTTCTTGATCATCATGGCTGTGTTTTTATTCCAAGCTTACGAAAGTAAGCATCAACGAATGATTGGTGATTTCAATTATTCAAAATTTACTCAAGCAGTAAAAGAGAAAGAAGTTGCAACAGTAACTTTCCGCCAAGACACGAGCGAAATCGTGGGTGAAATGAAACCGGAGTTCGAGAAGAAATACAACGGTACGCATTTCTCTATCGTAGGTAACACGCAAGATGAAGGTTATAAATTCCTAGAGGCTAACGGTATCACTCCAAACTACGAGCGTGCTGATAACGGTGGTTTCTTCCAATCATTGATCGTGAACTGGTTGCCATTGATTTTGATCGTCGCGATGTTCTTGTTCATTATGCGCCAAATTCAAGTAGGCGGTGGTAAAGCGATGTCTTTCGGTAAATCTCGCGCACGTCTTTTAACTGAACACAAAAATCGTGTGACGTTCAAAGAAGTAGCGGGTGTTGACGAAGCAAAAGACGATCTTCAAGAAATCGTGAGCTTCCTTAAAGATCCAAAAAAATACACGAAACTGGGTGGTCGTATCCCTAAGGGTGTTCTCTTGGTGGGGTCTCCAGGTACAGGTAAAACATTGCTAGCTCGCGCGGTAGCGGGTGAAGCGGGTGTTCCATTCTTTACGATCTCTGGTTCTGACTTTGTTGAGATGTTCGTGGGTGTCGGTGCGAGCCGTGTCCGTGACTTGTTTGAACAAGGTAAGAAAAATGCTCCCTGCTTGATCTTCATTGACGAGATCGATGCTGTAGGTCGTCACCGTGGCGCTGGTATGGGTGGTGGTCACGATGAGCGTGAACAAACTCTGAATCAATTGCTAGTTGAAATGGACGGTTTCGAATCTTCTGAAGGTGTGATCATGATCGCTGCGACAAATCGTCCAGACGTATTGGATCCAGCTTTGCTTCGCCCAGGTCGTTTTGACCGTCGCGTCGTCGTGAACAAACCGGACCTTAAAGGTCGTGAGCAAATCATCGGCGTTCACACTCGTAAGACTCCATTGGGTCCTGACGTAGATCTTTCTAAAATCGCTCGTGGTACTCCGGGCTTCTCGGGTGCAGACCTTGAGAACTTGGTGAACGAAGCAGCTCTGGTAGCAGCTCGTACTGATAAAAAATATCTTGAGATGGAAGACTTCGAAAAAGCGAAGGACAAAGTCATCATGGGTTCTGAAAGAAAATCTATGGTGATCTCTGAAGAAGATAAAAAAGTGACGGCTTACCATGAAGCAGGTCATACGCTGGTTAATAAAAAATTGAACGGCCTTGATCCAATTCATAAAGTGACAATCATCCCTCGCGGTATGGCGTTGGGTGTGACTCAAACGTTGCCGGAAAAAGAAAGCGTCTCGTTGTCTAAGACAACAGCTGAAAACATGATCGCATTCTTGTTCGGTGGTCGCGCAGCAGAAGAAGTGGTCTTTAAAGACATCACGACAGGTGCTGGTAACGATATCGAGCGCGCAACTTCCATCGCTCGCCGCATGGTGTGTGAATGGGGTATGTCGAAATTGGGACCTTTGGCGTTCGAAAAATCCGGTGGCGAAGTATTCCTAGGAATGCAATACGGTCACCAAGGCCACAAAGAATACTCTGAAGCAAAAGCCGAAGAGATCGATGCGGAAGTTTCAAAAATTATCAACACTGGTTATTCAACAGCAGTTCAAATACTTACGGATCATAAAGCGGCTCTTGAAGCACTGGCTCTGGCTCTTCTTGAGTACGAGACAATCGACGGTCACGAAGTCGACATGTTGATCAACGGCGCGGCGGTTGCGGAAATTGAAAAATACCGTAACAACAAACGCGACGCCGGTTTAGCTGCCATGGCAGCAGCGGGCAAAAAAGATTCCTCTGGTTCTGATCCAGTGGGAAATACGGGCCCGGTTACAATCTAACTTCTTGAAGCACTCTGGATCCCCAGAGTGCTTTTTTGGTTTTTAAACTTGAGATAGGCACCTAGATGTTGCAGCAATTTTTCGACAACCTCATCTTCATCGTCCAGCATTTGCGCGTGCAAGATGCTATCGACATGGTGTTGGTATGGATGGTTGTGTATCGCATCCTGGTTTTGATCAAACGAACTGGGACTATTCAAATGCTTTCGGGACTTGGGGTGTTAGCGATTGGCTACATCCTCAGTATCTGGCTTGAACTCTTCACCTTCAATTGGATCCTGGAAAAGTTCTTCTCGAACTTGTTTGTGATCGTTGTGGTCTTGTTCCAGGCCGAGATTCGCAGAGCCTTAGCTCATATCGGAAGCAATCCATTCTTCACAGACGCCTCTACAATTCAAGAAACCCAAGTGATCGAAGAGATCGCCAAGGGTATCATCTTGACCGCGCAAAAGGGCTTTGGTGCCTTGGTGGTGGTTGAGCGTGAAATCGTGATTGATTATCACATTGAGTTCGGAACAGAGATGGATTCCAAGGTTTCAGCTGAATTATTGGCTTCGATTTTCCACCCGGAAAGCCCGATGCATGATGGAGCTGTGTTAATCCGCAATGGTAAAATTCACTCTGCGGGCTGCTTCTTGCCTCTGAGTAAAAATCCTGCCTTGGATAAAAACTTGGGCACTCGTCACAGAGCCGCGATCGGTTTGACAGAAGAAACAGACGCCTTGGTGTTTGTGGTTTCTGAAGAAAATCGCTCTATCGGTATCGTACAGGGTGGTCACTTAAGCCCGAACGTAGAGTTGGGTGATATTCGTAAAGCTCTTTATGAGACTTTCGGTCTCAAATATAAAGCGTTCTCACAGCAAGGGGATTTGTCATGAAACGTCGCTGGTCCGATGCTGTGACCGAAAACTTTAGCTACAAGGTCGTTGCCTTGTGTATTTCTCTTATCCTGTGGCTGACAATCCTTGGGCGCCGCGATTTCGTCTTGTCCAAGAATGTTGAGGTGGACCTCATTACCGCCCCAGGAACCCAGGTTGTAGCGCAGACTACAGACCACATTAAGGTAAAGGTTTCAGGGCCGCGAGCGGCTTTAAAGAAGTTTATGGAAAGCTCTTTGTCACAGAATATCAATCTTGATATTTCTCAAAAAGGCGAAGGGGTTGTTTACGTCGACATTCCTTTGAATAAGATTGAAGTCCCACTAGGAGTGAAAATCTTAGGGGTTCGCCCGAACCAGATTCAGGTCGAAGTCGTACGTACAAAGGACAACAAAAATGACGAACAAAAAGGTCAGTAAAGTGGAGAAGAAAGCTACAAAACTCTTTGGTACCGACGGCATCCGCGGGACTGCAAATCAATATCCAATGACTCCGGATATGGTTGTTAAAATTGGCCAAGCGATTGGCTATCTTTTGCAAAAACAAAAGCACAATGCGCCTTCAGTTTTGCGCAAAGTGGTTATCGGTAAAGACACGCGTTTGTCTGGTTACATGATCGAACAAGCTCTGGCGAGCGGTTTGAACTCCATGGGTATTCACGTACAACTTGTGGGCCCACTTCCGACTCCTGGTATCGGTTACCTGACTCGTACAATGCGTGCGGTGGCAGGTATCGTGATCTCTGCATCTCACAATCCATTCCACGATAACGGTATTAAGGTTTTCGGTTCAGACGGTTATAAAATCTCTGAAGATATGGAGCGTGAAATCGAGCGCCTGGTTCTTGAAGAAGACCTGACGGCACTTTTGCCTCCAAGCAAAGACATCGGTCGCACTCGTCGTATCGACGACTCCCAAGGCCGTTACATCGTTTACGTTAAAGGCACATTCCCTCTTGAGTACACTCTGGATGGCATGCGCATCGTTTTGGATACTGCGAACGGTGCCGCTTACAAAGTGGCGCCAAGCGTATTCCAAGAGTTGGGCGCAGAAGTCATTCAATTGGGCGATGATCCCAATGGTACGAACATCAATGATAAGGTTGGTGCTCTTTACCCTCAGAAACTTGCCGATGCCGTAGTTCAATACCGCGCTGACGTAGGTATCTCTTTGGATGGTGACGCTGATCGCGTGATCATGGTGGATGAAAAAGGGGAGATCGTAAACGGAGACCGCATTCTGGCGATTTCTGCGATCCACATGAAAGAGCGTGGTCTTCTTAAAAAAGACACTTTGGTTGCAACGCAAATGTCGAACTTCGGTCTGGAAAAAGCCATGAACGAAAGAGGCATCAAGCTGGTTAAAGTCGGCGTAGGTGACAAATACGTCGTCGAAGAGATGCGTAAGAACGGTTACAACCTTGGTGGGGAGCAATCAGGTCACATCATCTTCTTGGATCACACAACAACGGGTGACGGTTCCATCGCAGCCCTTGGGGTGTTAGCGGTGATGAAGCAAACAGGTAAGAAGATGAGCGAACTTGCCCGCGTATTTGAAGACGTTCCGCAAGTATTGATCAATCTTCGTGTGAAGCGCCGAATGGAACTTCATGATATCAAAGGCTACAATGAGTTGATCAAAGACATCGAAAGAAAGCTTGCTGGTAACGGCCGTGTTTTCGTTCGTTTCTCTGGTACAGAGCCTGTGATCCGCGTGCTTGTTGAAGGCACGGATAAAACTGAAATCACTCACTTCGCAGATGAGATCGCATCGTTCCTAGAGAAAGAACTAAGCTAATGAAACATAAAATTCGTTTGGGCGTGAATGTCGATCACGTCGCAACTCTTCGTCAGGTTCGTGGTGGCACTACGGCTTACCCGAACCTTTTGGACATGGTTAAGAAATCCGTAAAAGGCGGCGCAGAACAAATCACGATTCACTTGCGTGAAGACCGTCGTCACATCCAATTGGAAGACCTTAAAGTTCTTTCTAAGTCTTGCCCCGTGCCACTTAATTTGGAAATGGCAGCAACCTCACAGATGGTCTCTTTCGCAAAGAAATACCGTCCTGACTGGGTTTGCTTCGTACCTGAAAAGCGTGCTGAGCTAACAACTGAAGGCGGCCTTGATGTAAAGAAAGGCTTTAAGAAATTGGCACCGATGGTTGAAAAGCTACAACGCATCGGCATCGAGATTTCAATGTTCATCGAACCATCTATTGAACAAGTTGAAGCAGCCTATGAAGTAGGTGCTGATGCTGTTGAATTCCACACAGGTAAATGGGTTCACTTGACGGGCCCTAAAAAAGCCAAAGAGTGGAAGCGCCTGGTAGACGCAGCTGAATGGGCTCATTACTTGGGTTTGAATGTTCACGCCGGTCACGGTTTGGATTATGCGCACTCTAAAGAGATCAACAAACTTCCGCACCTTCAAGAGGTGAACATTGGCCACTCGTTGGTATGTTATGCTCTTGAACACGGCATGGAAGAATCTGTCAGAAAGATGCGTAAGCTCTTAAAGTAATACTTTATGCCGACGATTCTGAACTCCCAAAGAACCATTAACAGCACCGAGGAACTTAAAGCATTTTGGCAAGAGTTCCTTCCACATCTGAGTGATCGATGTGTTTTGTTGTTAAGCGGTGATGTAGGGGCAGGGAAGACCACGTCGGTTCAATTTATCGCTCAAATTTTAGGAATGAAGGATGTGCAATCGCCGTCTTTCGCCATCCATCTTCGCTATGAAAATGCCGACGGTCGCGCCATGGATCACTTGGATCTGTATCGCTTGAATGACGATGACGATCTGGAAAGCTCCGGCTTTTGGGATTTGTTTGCGCCAAAGAAAGGTTTGGTCGTGATCGAATGGGCTCAGCGTCTTGATTACGATTACTTACCGTTAAACTGGCAAAGAGTCGAAGTGTCGCTATTAAAGACTGAACAAGACGGGGCAAGAATCCTCACGGCTCGTCTGCTTTAGTCTGTCTCCTTTTTTGTATTTCCTCAAAGATCTGATTCCCTTCCGCCAAGTGCCCGTGGGAGTATTAAAATAAGAGCTAATAACGGAGGAGTTATGAAAAAAAACTCCGTAGATCTCAAAAAGTTTGTTTGGGAGATTTTCATAAAGGCCGCTGAAGCTGAACGCAACAATGAAGGACACTAGGTGATTCAACAAAGACCATTCCCCGGCGTGCTTAAAGGGCCTCGTATACGTTTAGAACGCCATTCCTTGGCTATGGCGGATCAGATGTTTGCGCTTATTGATAAGAACCGTGAGCACCTGAAAGACATGCCCTGGGCTTCCGTGACTAAAACTGTCGATAACAGCCGCATGTGGATTGAAAGCACCTTGGCTGAATGGGACAACTTGGCTCTGTTCGATTACGGCATCTATCTGTTGGATAGCGATCGCTACATGGGAAGTCTAGGTGTTCATTCCATTCGTTGGGACAATAAAAACTGCGAACTCGGCTACTGGATCGGTGAAGAATTCCAAGGCCAAGGCTACATCAGTGAAGCCGTGAAAATCATCGAAGCTCAATGCTTTAAATCCGGCTTTCATAGAGTGGAAATTCGCTGTGCGCCGTTCAATGAACGCTCGGCTCAAGTGGCTATTAAGAGTGGATATAAATTTGAAGGCGAGTTGCGCGAAGATCTTTTAGTGAATGGGCAATATAGAAATACGAAGGTCTTCGGTAAGCTGAGCTCAGATTAAGCGGCTTGAAGACCTTTGATAAACTCACCAGAAAGTTTTTCTGCCAAGTTCAAAGAGACTTTGTTGTAAGCTGATTTCTCAGCAAAACCCACAAGCATACCCACCAATTTTTCATTCATCATGATCGGAGAGATCGTGATGTGATCAGGGATTTTACCTTGGTTCCATTGCTCAAAGAATTTCTCGTTCAGTTCGTTCAAAGAGATGTAGCCGTGGAAAGGTTTTTGAGTGGCAGCAACGATATTGAAGATGCTTGGAGTTTTCAAAGGCACACGCAAAGACGTGTCTTTAACGCCTTGGAAGTTCTCATCCCAAGCAAAAGCTGTCACTTGAGTTTCTTGATCGTCCAATGACAAAATCATGGATTTTTCAAAGTGAACTTTCATTTCGCTCAGAGTGCGTTTAACTTTTTCAGCAATGATCGCCGTGTTCTTTTTCTTGATTTTCTCAAGAGCAAAAGAGCCATTGGCTGCTGGATTCATAGTTGGTTTTGCAACACCAGCAGGGCGCGCCACAATAGGAGTCGGCTTGTTAGAGAAACTGTCATCGTAAGAACCAGAGTTCTCTTCAGCTGGCGGTGGTGGCGGCGGAGCAGAATTTGCTGCCGTACCAGGCATTGCGGGGCGAGGATCTACGATAGTTTTATCAAAGTTCTTAGCTGTAGCCGCAGGAGTCGCTGGAGCGGCGTTTGGAAGAGTAGCTGCCGGTGTCTCTGATTTGACTGCAACAAGATCTTCCATCTTAGGTTCAATGATGGTTTCTGCTTTTGGCGAAAGAGCTTCAAGACGAACAACAGTCGGGCCGTCGAAGATGCCTTCTAGAGCGCCTTCTGGTGAAACCTCTTCAATCGCTTCGCCTTCAGGAATTTCTGGAGATGAATCGGATGCACCCAAGTCATCAAATGAAAATTCATTCGCAGAGTTTTTAACAGCCGGAACTGGTGCCGCTATCGGAGCTTGATAAGAAGCCCATGCTGCTTCCATGCTTTCAAAAGGAGCAAGAACTAAAATGCAAGAAGGTGTGGAAGGGAAATCCTGTGGCGGTTGAAGACAAGCCACAATAAGGGCCCCATCCCACTCCGCCACAGGCAGACACTCGACCGACCATGGGTAATGCGTCGCCCACTTTGCGAACATTTCCTTTGAGGGGGGAGTTTCTGTAAAAAATCTTGCCTGAAGCTGAGGGAGTTTATAATGAGCCATTGCCCAATGCAGATAGGCGTCGGAAGTGAGTTGTTTTTCTTTCAAAGCATAGCCTAAAAGACTTAACGGAGTGCCACTTTGTTCAAAGGCATCGGTAAGTCCTTGAAGTTTCTCTTTAAAATGCTCAAACCATGCGTGAGTGCTCATTGGTCTGTTTATCGGCCAAAACAGGGGGAAACCTGAGTCTAGGTCTAGGGTCGCTGTATTTTTTGCAGCATTGCCTACATGATAGGCGCTAAAAACATAGAGGTTTTAAATACTTAACAAGTATGGTATCTTCCGCCGGCCTATGCTTTCAAATACCGTTTTTCACTATTTTGACCACAATGCGACGACTCCGGTCTGCGCAGAAGTCATCGCAGCACTGCCTGAATTTGCAGCAGCTGGTGGCAACCCTAGTTCCATTCACTGGGGCGGTCGACAGCCGAAAAACTTGATCCGCGATGCACGTAAAGCCATCGCCGATGCCTTCAACATCAGCCCCCTAGAAATCGTATTTACCTCCGGCGGCAGTGAAGCCAACAACACGGTTTTGAAAGGTTTGTTTGATTACTACCAAACAGCTCAATTCCTCACACCGGAACAACGTCGCAGAACTCACTTCATGTGCTCTGCCGTTGAACATCCCAGTGTGATGAAGACGATGGCTCACTTGCAAAACCTCGGTGCTCGCGTGGACTACATTCCAGTTTCACGTACGGGCGAGATTGATTTGAAATTCTATGAAGAACATCTCACAGAAGAAACTGCTTTGGTTTCTGTGATGTTCGCAAATAATGAAACGGGAACTTTATTTCCGATTAAGCAAATGGCAGCTATGGCTCACGCGAAGGGTGCTTTGTTTCACACGGACGCTGTTCAGGGGTTCGGTAAAGCTGTTTTGAATTTCAAAGAGCTTGATGTGGATTTCGCATCGATCTCGGGTCACAAGTTTTATTCGATCAAGGGGACGGGTTTGCTTTACATGAAAAAGGGTTCCAACGTGAGCCCGTTGATTCATGGAGGCGGACAAGAACGTCATCGCCGTGGGGGCACGGAAAACACTTTGGGTATTGCATGTTTGGGTTTGATGGCGAAACGTGCGCCATTGATCGAAGCTCGCGCTCAAGAAGTTAAGAAGCTGCGTGATCATATGGAAGCTCGTATCGTGAGCGAAATTGAAGATGTGACAATCACAGCAGTGGAGACAGAGCGTCTTTCGAACACCAGCTCGCTCGTTATCAAGGGCGCAGACGGGGAGACGATGTTGATGTCTTTGGATATCAAAGGTTATGCGGTGAGCACAGGAGCAGCTTGCTCTAGCGGAAATCCAGAGCCAAGTCCGGTGCTGCTTGCGATGGGTTTATCCAGAGCTGAAGCGCAAAACAGTTTGCGTGTATCTTTGGGTTGGGAAACGACTTTGGAAGAAGTCGATGGTTTTGTTGAAACACTAAAAACAGTGGTCGCAAGGTTGCGATCATTGAGTGAAGAAGAAGAAGGAGATTCTTGCCATGTCTAAAGGAAGAGTCCTTGTTGCTATGAGCGGAGGCGTGGACAGTTCTGCCGCGGCTGCGCTGTTAGTTGAACAGGGTTATGAAGTTATCGGTGCCACAATGCAAGTGTGGGACTATTCATCGTGCGATATCGAAGAAGGCAATGGAACTTGCTGCTCGAGTATCGACGTGGACGATGCGCGCTCGGTTGCGGATCGTTTGGGGATTCCGTTTTACGTTTTGAATTGTGAAGCTAAATTCAGAGCGGCGGTTATTGATCCTTTCTTAAAAGCTTATCTTGAAGGGCAAACGCCACTTCCATGTGTGAACTGCAACACGTACTTGAAATTCGACCATCTTGTGAAAAAGATGAAAGAACTTGAGTGCGATTACTTGGCAACTGGTCACTACGCGAAAATCGTAACTGACGAAAACGGCAAGTCAGCAATTCACACGTCGACTGACGACTGGAAAGACCAAACGTATTTCTTGTTCACGATTGATCCAGAGTTGGTTCCAAAATTATTATTCCCGATTGGCGATATGAAGAAACCGCAAGTGCGTGAGTATTCAGAAGCAAAAGGTTTGGTCACAGCTCGTAAGAAAGACTCTCAAGGCATTTGCTTTGTGGGTAATATCGGCTACCAAAACTTTATTAAAGGCCAAGTTTCTAAAGCGGTCCTTGATACGAAAAAAGGCGCCATCAAACGCTTCCCATCTGGTGAAGTGATGGCTCAGCATGAAGGCATTCACAACTACACATACGGACAAAGTAAAGGTCTGGGCATGGATCATCACGAAAAGCTTTTCGTGATCAAGATCGATGCGGCTGATAACACCGTATGGGTGGGTGATGAAGAGCACTTGTTTGCTCATGAAGTCGACGTTGTCGATCCTCACTTATTGGGTGATTTACAAGACGGCGAGTTGATGAACGTGAAAATCCGTTATCAACACAAAGGCTCTCCTGCCAAAGTCTTTAAGACTGAAACTGGTTTTAAATTGAAATTCCAAGAACCTCAGCGCGCAGTGACTCCGGGTCAAGCGGCGGTGTTCTATCGTGAGCGAGAACTTGTGGGAGGCGGATGGATCACTCTCTAAGCAACTCTCGCGAGATGAAATATCAGGTTCATACTTTTGGTTGTAAAGTGAATACTTACGACGCGGGTCTTATTCAAAAGAACTTGAATGCCAATGGCTTTGCTCCGGTGATCCGGGGGGATAAAGATGCACGCATTCATGTTTTGAACACGTGTGCGGTGACTGCGGAGGCGACGAAAGAAGCTGTTCGCTATATCCGTCGTCTAAAAGTGAAAGACCCGTTTTGCACGATCGTAGTTACGGGTTGCGCAGCTCAAGTCGATACGGGTTCATTCTCGAATCTTCCAGGTGCTGATTTGATCGTGGCAAACTCTCATAAGGGGAACTTGCCAGACCTTTTGAATAAGCACTTTAAAGGCGAGCTGACTGAAAAAGTATTTAAGTCCAACATCTTCAAAAAAGAAGATTTGGAAATGGGTGGCGGTATCGAGAAGCACCACACTCGCACGTTCTTGAAAATCCAAGACGGCTGTAACAGCTTCTGTACTTATTGTATCATTCCCTATGCTCGGGGTAAGAGTCGCAGCATTGCGATTGCGGATCTGGTTCAAAGAATTAACGATCTTTACGCCGAAGGTTCTCGTGAAGTGGTTTTGACCGGTGTTCACATTGGTGACTACGAAGACGAAATCAACGGTAAGAAAATGGTTATGGAAGATTTGATTGAAAGTCTTCTGGTGCGAACGAAAATGCCGCGCTTCCGTTTGTCTTCTCTGGAGCCAGTCGAGGTTTCTGATCGCCTGTTAGATCTTTACAGTGATTCACGCCTTTGCCCTCACTTCCATATGAGCATCCAAAGTGCGAATACAGATGTGCTTCACCACATGAAACGTAAGTACACGCAAGACGACGTTCGTAAATCGTTGCTCGCTATTTCTGAGCGCGTGCCGAATTCGTTTGTGGGTATGGATGTGATCACAGGTTTCCCAACCGAAACTGAAGAGCAATTCCAAGACACTTTGAATTGCTTAGCGGAACTTCCGTGGACGAAGCTTCACGTATTCCCGTACAGCGAACGCCAAGGCACTCGTGCCGCAGCGATGGATGTTTCCGTATATCCTCATGTGCGTGCAGAGCGCGCAGCTCGTTTGCGTGAACTCAGCATCAAACGCTACACAGAACAGGCGAACATGCAAATCGGTACGACGAAACGTGTATTGGTTCTTAAGAATGCAGCAAAAGGTGGTCAAGGCTTGAGTCATGACTACTGGCCAGTGGATATCGCGGGTGCGGAAAGCTTCCTTGAGCATTGGGCAGGTCAAGAGGTCGATGTTAAGATCACGGGCTATGATCACTCAAACAAGTCTCACAT
>JAGIAF010000086.1 GCA_017745015.1 Bdellovibrio sp.
GTATAAAACAGTACTTGGACGTGAGGATCCTTGGATCTATATTCGAGTCAGCATAAACTTAAATTTTTTAAGAAACTCTGCGACGGCGATCCACTTCGGCAAATTCAGTAACGTTATCGTTAACCAAGAATTCTTCTTTGAAACCCAGGCGCGAACGTTTTTCAGAAAGCAGATGTTTCCAAGCGGCGTAGGCCTCACGATTTTGTGGGTCGATCGAAAGCTTCTCTAAAAGTTTTAATTCAGTTTCTGTATTCGCTTTCAAAGCGCGATAGAAGTAATCATAAGTCATGGAAAGATCACGGAAGTCATCATCTTCAGGGATATGATAGTCTTCGATGTGCCACTGACCGAGCATCAATTGATGCATGTGTTTTTCCATCTTAATAAGAGGGGAAAGCAAGTTTTTGGTCATGCGGATACTTAAGAACATAGTTACAGCCGTAATGGCCACAACGCTAGCACCAAGGAACACTTTTAACCACGTCATTTCGCGCTCAAGATGCTCCACCAAGCGAGGTTGTGTATCATATGCAAGAGTTTTGAAAAGTTCGTAGTTTTGAGAAATGAAGTAATAAGCCGGAATAAAGAATAGTAAAGCCCCACCGACGAAAGCAGTGATCATGTACCAGCAGTACTTGTATTGAAAGGCTTTATTTAGAATGAACCTTTTGCGACCATCTCCGTGAGGAACTCGTTGAGGCTCAATTACTCTTCGTCCGTATAGCATAGTCTCCTTATCGGTGGGTTGTGTTTTCTTTCGAGTCCAATTATTCTCAAAAAAAGACAGAGACGTGCTAAAGGAGAATAAAATGAGATTAACATGCGCACTAGGACTTGGCCTGTCCGGTTTTTTACTGGGCTCTAGTCTGGTATTTGCTCAATCAAAGCCTTTAGTCGATGAAAAGTACTCATTGAAGGCTGATCGCGAGGCGATGGAAGCTCTTCGTAAAAATATTCCCGCAGAAAAACGAGCAGAGAACGACGAGAAAGCTTTCATGGATGACTTGATGTCTGACGTCACCAGACCGCCTTCTGAAGTCCGCAATAAGTTCTCGTCAATCATGAGCAAAAAGCGCGATGCTTTTAGCAAGGATATGAATAAAGCCCGCGAAGAATTCAGTAAAAAGCAAACTCAAGAACGCGAGGCCTTCACGAAAGATCAAGCCGCACGTCGAGAAAAGTTTGCTAAAGGCAAAAACTCTTCGCAAGAACGCAGTGATTTCTATTCGAATCTAGATGCGGAAAGAAAAGAGTTCTATTCTAAGCAGCAAGAAAAACGCGATGCTTTTGAAGACGTGAATCGGGAAAAACGTAAAAACTTCGATGACTACGTTCGTGCGAAGAATGATGAGTTCAATCAACTTCACCGCGACTACACAAAACGCTATGAGGAAAATAAGAAATCTCAAGCAGACTTAAAGAAGCAAGCTGCTGAAAAGAAAAAGAACTTCGAAAAAGCTATCGACGCCGAATACGAACCGATTCGCAAAAAAGACCCAACCTACCTCGGTGTCGAAGAAGCCCAGTGAAGAGGTCCGTACCTATGAAGGGCGTCGGAAGATGTCCTTGTGAATTTCCATGGTCAGCGCGAAGAGCTTGTTTTCAAGAATCGGGGAGATCTTTTCGAACTCAATCCCGATGGCTTGAAGGTTCTTAAGGCTGTCTTCGTTTTTGATATGACGGATGATGCCCTGGATTTCAATGGGGCTGTTTTTACCAATCACTAAATGTCCCGTCACTTTGTCGGCGACTTTCATTTGCAGAGCGGTGATCTTGCTGACGACTTTGCAGCCTTGAGCTGAGAGATCAGCCAAATTCCCAGTCACTGTATGTGGCAAAGAGTTGACGGAAACTATCGTAAAAAAGGCCTGATAGTTTTCAGGGACACGTACGCGATAGTTCTGGCGTCGTTGCAGTTGGAAGAGTTCTTTTGGCAACGGGATATAGAACTTACCTTGAGTGACACTGATGCGCCCTTCGAAGTAATACTTTTCGCCACCAATAAAGAAATAGCCGAGGAACTCTTCTTGGTTTTCTAGCTTGGCTGTGGAAGCCAAAGTGCATTCAAGATTTTGAGATTTCTCACTCCAGATCGCAGCGCGCAGTTTGCACAGGGCTTCGCCTTTACCTTTACAGATGACTTCTGTTTGAGCTTGGGCTAAGTCGGCAAAGAGCTTCGTGCGCTCTTCGATGCGGCTTACTTGCTTGAAGATTTCCTTATCCACAGGGTGACCTCGTGCTTGTTGTGATGCAGGTGCAAGATGCGAATGTTCTCCATCTCTTGAAACTTTCTCATCGTTTCAAAGTCGGTCTCACCTTGGAATTTTATCGTGCAAACGAAGTTTTCGCAAAGTCCTGAACTCTGCCATTCTTGCACAAGTTCTAAAAGCTTGGCTGGGTAACAGATGATATCGGAATAGAACCAGTCGATAGCTCCAATGTCCGCAGGCTTCACAGTGAAGGCGTTGGTCTTCATGAATTTGATACGGGGAAGTTTTGCGACTTTTTCATCTAGAGGAGCGCGATCAATGCTGATCACGTTGCAACCCATGGTTTGTAAAACCCATGTCCATCCACCAGGACAACTTCCAAAGTCGACCACGCGTTGGCCTTTTTCCGGGCGCACCCCATAAACGGTGAACAGCTCCCACAGCTTTAAGTAAGCACGGGAAGGTGGATTTTCTTTGTCTTCATTAAAAGTCACCTCACCCAATGGGAAGAGGGAGTTTGTTTCGCTGGAAGCGATCATAGTGTTTTTATCAATAAGGGTCCAGGCACCCAGTGGATCCTTTGGAAGATCTCCCAAAAAGTTCATCACGCGAGAACGAAGTTTGGGCAATTGATCCTGAATCAATTGAGCGCGGCGATGATTGTCGTAGGAATAAAGAGCCCATAAAAGACCACGGGCTTTCAAAGCCTTGGCGGCTTCGGAGATTGATTCAAACTTAATAATTTCGGCATTGAGCCAAATATTTTGGGCCCAGACAGAGTTCTGAATGGGCCCATCGGTTAGAACCAGATTCCCGTGAACTGCGACGATATTTTTAAGTTCGGCCTGCAGTTCCGGGAGAAATTTTTCAGGGGCAAGATACGCGATCATGCCGCCTTAGTTGCCACAGCTGGAGTCAGAAGTCCACGACTGTTCCAAACGTTCATGGCTTCACCCCAGAACTTTTCTTTAATTTTCACATCCGCAGGACCCATTTTGATTTTTGGGAAATCCTGTTTTTCGAAATGCTCGGTGAACTTCGCTTCATCACAAGCGCGAACGACTTTCATCATGAGATTAAAGTGAACCTCTGTGAAGTTTTTTGGATCCACGAACATTTTTCTGAGTCCCGCCTCTGGAGTGTGAAGAAGAAAGCTATAGAGGCCTGGTACGTCGTATTGACTCATTTTGATACTCCCTTTTAATTGGTTGCTTCTCTCTATCGGTCTCTATTTAGGGGAGCTTGAGTAAAGACAGGTAATCTAACTTACCTTAAGTCTAGTTTACCTTGGCTTACGTCTAGTTTAGTCCAGGAAGCCTTAAGTCCTAAGACCTAGATCCGATCTAGGTTGCATGAAAAACACAAACAGTACCAACATCCTGATGAGCTTCCTTGTAACAATGGTTATCGCTAGTACAGCAACGGCGATGTCGAAAAAACCGGTGGAAGAGACGACTCCTCCCAAACCGACACCGACCCCATCTCCGTCTCCTACACCAACGCCTAGTCCCACTCCAACACCGACACCCAGTCCGAGTCCTTCTCCAAGTCCGACCCCGGTGCGCGAACCAGCCGCAGTGACAGACTCCATTACTCCGGCAGGTTTCAATGTATTTAGTGAAGTGGCGACTCCAGTAGGGACCTTGGTAGATAGTAAATATCAATCTTATCGAGAGCTGATTCCGGTACGTGATATAAACGCCTCTTATAAAACAGACAACGTGGATATGAATCTCGATGAAAAAGACCGTTTTGCTGATCGCATCGCTTATGCGGTGGAAGTGAAAATGCAGCCGTCCAAGGCGGGATTAGGTTACGTAGGTTCTTATTACGGTTTGAGTTCTAATGAGAACACCTACTTGCCAAATAGTTTGATCTCGCATCCTCTTTGTGCGGTGACCTCTGCAACTTTGAATACGACCTTGAAGGGTAAGAATATTCCTTCCGCGGCAGTGATCGCGAAAGCCAACACTTTTGCAAGCAAGATCAACGAGTACCGTCGTGGTGCTTTGGAAGGGGATAGAGCGTCTTATGTGAAGGCCTCGAAACTTTGGACGAAGTTTATGATGTGTGTGTCGTATGCAGAGTCGTTAACTTCAGCGGATACATCGACTTCTTCAAAGGTCGCGACGAAATATGCTCCATCAGGTTATCGTCGTCCAGCAGGTGTTTTATTCTATGAAGATCCCGCGCAAGATGAAGCCTCACGTTTGAATATCGGTTTGTTCCAGTTCACTCCAACAGCAAGCGGTAACGTGCAAGCTTGTATCCGTGAGTGGAACAAAATCTATCCGAAGAGCACAATCAGCACATCAGCTTCTCAAGCCGAAATGATTCGTGTTCTGGGAAGTGCGATGCAAACGTTCAACTCTTTCTGTGGTGCTGCCAAAGTATCAGGTATGTTCGCGGTGCAAGTGAATACATCGAGCTCTTCATTCACACATCCATCGAACGTGAAATCGGATGGCTCATTGAAGCTGCCGGCGGATCGTTGCGTGAGTCCGCACTTCGCAACAGGTAAGTCGTACAACCATTTTGGTCCGTTCCAAAACTCAACGGGCTCAAACTTGAATGAGATTTTAAGCTGTACATTGTCAGGTGAGTACTAAGATCCCAGCGACAGTTAGATAATAAAAACCCGGATTACACTCCGGGTTTTATATTTTATTTCATTCTTAGAAGATCCATATTCTGAATCATACGTTCAACTAAGGTGTTCAGCACCTTTTGTTCGTCGGGATTGAATTGCCCCCAGAAGGCCATCAAACGCGAATACCATTCTGGTCCGATCTTCTTCATCATATCGTGACCCTTCGGAGTCAATTTGATCACGAAAGCACGTCCGTCTTTTTCGTGAGTTTCTCTGGCCACAAGTTCTGCCTTTTCCAAACTGTTAATCAAACCGGAAATGGTAGCTTGAGTAACACCCACTTTGTGAGCGATCTCAGAAGGCATGAGGCCGTTTGGCGCTTTTCTGAGGATAATAAGAAGTGTGTATCTACCTGGTGAAAGATCGTACTGAGCAAAGAAGTTATCGAATTTACTTTCGAGGTCCGTAGCAACCTTTCTAAATAACAAATGAGTGTAAAGTGAAGCCGCCTCAACTTCTGGGTATAATTCAGCAGCATTGTTCTGCAGCTCTTCTTGAGACGGAATGGTTTGGATGAACAGTTTAGCCATAGGAACCTCACGAGTAGAAAAGAGTTCATGTTCAATGAGACAGGTCCGGTACGTCTATTGACAGTAGTTAGACACCTAACTATATTAGTTAGGAGCCTAATAAAAATCAACAAAAATGGTGAACCATGAAAAGATCGAAGCTCGCGACCCTCACTTTGTTGTCCGTTTTCGCTCTGAACACGCAAGCAGCGAACACATTAACACTCGAAGATACTTTGAAAATTGCTGATGAAAGTTCCCCTCAAGTTAAGAGAGCGGAGGCAGCAAAGGACGAGGCAAGCTGGAAGAAGGTTGAAGCCTATTCTCAATTCTTGCCACGAGTGACTCTGGGGGGCTCACATCTTTTAGATAGCAAATTCATGGTGGAGCAAATGGATTTGGGAGCCGGTCCCTTTTCCATCGAATTGATTCAGCCTTATACGATCTGGTCCGCACGTGCGGAGTGGTTGATCTTTGACGGACTTGCTAACTACGATCGCTACAGTTCTATGAGCTATGGTGCCACAGCGGCAGAGAAAGAAGCGGATTGGGCGCGCTTCCAAATTAATCAAGAAACGAAAGTTAAATTCTACAAGTCATTAGCAGCTGTTGAACTTGAAAAAGTGGCAAACCAAAACGTCAGAACTTTGGAAGATCACTTGTCTCGTGCAAAAGCATTCCGTCAAAGTGGTGCGGGCACGAACTTCGACGTACTTCGCGTGGAAGTACAATTGAATGAGGCGCAATCTGAAAAATTGAATGCGGAAGACAATACCATTCTTGCCAGACAAAATTTGCTGACCGGCTTGGGTGTTGAAGACCAAGGTCAATTGATCAGTGGTGCGTTACCTGTTCCGGAAGCGCAGAAGGTTGCTGACTTGAAGAAACCGACAAAAATTGAACGCCTTGATTATCAAGCGTTGCAAGATCGAGAATTGGCTTCGCACAAAGCGTGGCTAGCAGCTTACAAGCACTGGGTTCCAAAATTCTCAGTCTTCGGCCAAGCGGATTACTATAATAACGTCAGCAAAGGTTTGACGGATCAAGATTTTAATAACGCTTACTCTGTGGGCGTGAACATGACTTGGAATGTGTTTGATGGTTTTGCATCTTCGGCCCAATCTGCTCAAGCAGATGCGCGCCAAGTGCAAGCCCGTGAAACAACTCGCCAAGCAAAGCTTAAAGACGCCTATGACTTTGATTTCTGGAAAAGAAGATATTTGTACTCTGCCGCTCTTTATAAAGCAAAAACGGTGGACGTAGAAAAGGCACAAGAAAGTGTTCGTTTAGCAACTCAGTCCTTCAAGGCGGGAACTCGTACAAGTTCCGAAGTTCTTGATGCGGAATTGGATTTGTTCAGAGCGCGCGCCGGTGTCGTGAATGCGCAAGTGAGCGCATTGGAAGCATTGATCAATTTAGAATTGTCCTTAGGGAAGGAACTTTAATTTTATGGGAAATCTTAAAAACAAACGCAAAGAGTTGATGATTTTTGGTGGAGTTGTCGCTTTTGTTGTGATCGCAGTGTTTGGTTACTATGAGTGGTCACACGTATCTACCGACAATGCGCAAATTCAGGCTCACACTTTGATGCTCTCATCGAAAGTTCCTGGGATCGTGATTGAAGTTCTAGTTCAAGAAAATGAGCCGGTTAAAGAAGGCCAAGTCTTGGCTCGTATCGACAGCAAGGACTACACGAACAACGTAAAGCAAGCCGAAGCGGAACTTGAGGGCGTGAAAGCGAAACTTCACGATGCCGAAGCAAACTTCAAGCGTATGAGCGACCTTTACAAAGGCAATGTGGTTTCGCGCGCTCAATACGACAATGCTGAAGCCACTTACCGAGAAGTGAATAAAAAAGTTCAAGCGATCCAAGCTCAAGTGGCGCAAGCACAATTGAACGCGAGTTACACCGAGATTAAAGCACCAACGGATGGTCGCATCGCTCGTAAAGCGGTAGAGCCGGGCATGGTGATTCCTGCAGGACAACCGTTATTTGGCTTCGTTGAATCCAGCACACGTTGGGTGATCGCGAACTTTAAAGAGACTGAGATCACTCACATCTCTAAAGGTAAGCCAGTGAAAATCGAAGTTGATGCTTTGCCCGGTCAAGAATTCCACGGTGAGGTGGAAAGCTTGAGCCCAAGCACAGGTGCAGTGTTCTCGTTGCTTCCACCAGACAACGCGACTGGTAACTTTACGAAAGTCGTTCAACGTGTCCCTGTGAAGATCAAACTTTTGGATCTAACTGCGGAACAGATCGAACGCCTGCAAGCGGGATTGTCAGCAAACGTTTCAGTGAAAGTGCGCTAACACCAATAAGAGGCTTCGAGCCTCTTTAAGGAAGTCTTTATGACTAACAAATCGAAACTGGTGGTGTTGGTGGCTGTGATGGCGTCTCTGCTTGAGATCATCGACAGCTCCATCGTCAACGTCGCCTTGCCGACCATGATGGGTAACTTGGGTGCCACCCTTGAAGACATCAGTATGGTGGTAACGGGTTATGCGATTGACAATGCCATTATCTTGCCGGTGTCAGCGTGGCTGGGTGGTCGGGTCGGTCGCCGTAAGTATTTCATCGGTTGTATTGGCCTTTTTACCGCGACATCAGTGGCCTGCGGTTTTGCTCCAAATCTTTATACCTTGATCTTCTTCCGTATCTTGCAAGGTCTTGCTGGTGGTGCGCTTCTGCCAACATCGCAGACTTTAATTTACGAACAATTCCCGAAAGAAAAAGCGGGAACAGCAGGTGCGATCTTCGGTATGAGTGTGATGATTGGTCCAACTCTTGGTCCTACACTGGGGGGCTGGTTGACGGATACATTCGGGTGGAGATCCATCTTCAATGTGAATCTTCCATTGGGAATTCTTGCTATCATCATCGGTTTGATGGCGGTGGAAAATCCTCCATTTGCCATGGGTAATAAGGGCGAGAAGAAACCATTCGACATCTGGGGCTTGGTGTTCTTGGTGGCTGGTATTGGTTGTCTGCAGTACATGCTGGAGCGTGGAGAATCCAACGACTGGTTTGATTCAAAACTGATCGTGGCCTGCGGTATCGTAACTTTGGTGAGTTTACCGTTGTTCGTATGGTGGGAAACAAAAGTAAAAGCACCGATCATGAACGTGCGTCTGTTCTTGGACGGCGTGGTGGCAAACGGTGCGGCTCTGCAAGCGCTCTTGGGATTCTTCCTTTACGGCTTGGTTTTTATCTTGCCGGTGTTTGTAGGTCAGACTTTCCACTATGATGCGACTCAGACGGGGATGCTCTTTATTCCGGGTTCGATCTGTACGGCGTTGATGATGCCGTTCATTGGTAAGGCCTTGGGTAAAGGTGTGAATCCGAAGCTATTGATCTCGATCGGCTTCCTGGGGGTTATGACAAGTGCCTTCATGTTCACGCTACTTTCACCACAATCTTCTAAAGCAGATGTGTTGATGGGACTGTACGTACGCGGATTTGCTATGGCTTTCTTGTTTGTTCCGATCAATTCATCCATCTTGTCGCAATTTAGCGGTATGCAAATGGGTGAAGTGTCGGGGATCTTGAACTTGTTCCGTCAAATTGGTGGCAGTATCGGGATCGCCTTCATCGGTACGATGTTAACGAAAACGGGCAAGCAGCACTATGCAGATATGGCTCCGCACGTGACGTTATTGGATTTCAATACTTTGTCTGCCTATAACGGTGCGATGAGCAGTCAGAAGCTTTCAACATCTATGGGTATGGCGACCAAGGCAGAACTTGCGATTCGCAGTATCTATGGCCGCGTGCAAGCGCAAGTATTTATGCTGAGCTTTAGAGAGATCATGTTCATCATCATGTTTGTGATGGTCTTTGCGTTCGTACCGCTCTATTTACTCAAATTCAAAAAGAAAGTCGTGGCTGTTGCCGACTCTCATTAAAAAAAAGGGAAGCGGTAGCTTCCCTTTTTTTATTTTTCTACCGACTTAAAGAACTTAACAATGTCATCGTGAACTGCTCTATTGGTCTCATGTCCCAAGGGATAGAGTTTGAAGGTCGCATTAAGTCCGGCATCTTTATAGAGCTTTTCAGCAAGGGGCCAACGCTGAACTGGCATTTTTCCGAAAAGAGAAAAAATCAGATCTTCATCTGCCTTCGTGTAGCTATCGCGAAAAAGGACTGAATCATTTTCGTCTTTTTCGCCCAGGAACAGAAACATAGGAACTGATGCAACCTTCTTAAGATCTATTTTAGAATTGATAAGAGGATCTAAATCAGCAATTCCGACGGGGTAGTTTAGTGTTTTGCTTTTGTACTCTTTGAGTGGAGCAAGCGGCCAACCACCAGGAGCTCCCAAAGCAACGGCTTTCACCATCTCTGGATGAATAAAAGAAAAACGATTTACGAACATAGCGGAGGCAGAAAATCCGAACAAGAAGATCTTTTCATCAAGAACCTTGCCGTCCTTTCGCTTAATCACGGTCCGTGCTGCATCGACCATTTTTATCAACTGCAGATCGACACGTTTTAATTCTCCCGCCTTTACTTCGAGTGAATTGCGGGAAAGTGAATGAGTGTAAATTGGAGTCTTACCATAAACGCGAGGGAACGCCGGCACCAACAATGCGCATGACATACTCTCGGCGAGTGCTGACCACTCCAATAGTTCAGAACGGGATTTTCTTACCTGGGTTTCATAATCAAGCTGTGAGCCACCTGAGTTATTTGGAATTACCAACAAGGGCAGCTTCTTTTTTTTGACTGCTGGAACATAGAGAAAGAATGGATAGTTAAATCCAAGGTCAGAGTCTGCTTCGACCCGGTAGAATGTACCCAAATTACTTACTTGGGGAGAGTGGCTAGAAGCCATAACATTTGCTGAGAACAGAAGGAGCCAAACGGGAAGCAATTTTCGCATTCCACTATCGTATTAATGACTAAGGTGTTTGTCCAAACTATAAAAGGGAAGCGAGGGCTTCCCTTTTAATTACCGACCAGATTCAACAGAGTCAGTTTCAGAACAAATTCCAGAGTTCAACATCTTTTCAACTGCCATCATTTGTTGCTGAATTTTCATGGCTTCAACCATATCGTCAGAGTTCTCCTCAGAATCCGCAAAAACACTACGTGTTATATTGGTCGCCTCAATCAGCCGCTGTTTGAGGACGACGCTATTTTGTTTTAAAATCTCAATTTCAGCCGGCTTACACTCATGCGACTCCGCAAAGGCGTGAGATACCGAAATTGTAGCCATCGCTACTAACATTGCTTTTACAATCATGTTTTTCATTTTCTCTCTCTTTTCTGTTGCTACGTGGACGTAGATTTCATTTCGAATAGTGCAAGCCATCTACCTCCTTGGAATGAGATATATGGGCTTTAGTCACAACATTCCTGTCTAACCTTTGAATTCAATCTGAAATTCGTCACTTTTGTTAACGCCACGTTTTAGCCAGGTGTCAAAACTTGATACACCTTCTAAGAGATCAGTTAGGAGTTAATTCATCACCTGAATCTCTTCAGTTACTTTAATCTGTTTCCCGCTGCTAGTTTGCCCACGGAACGTCAGATAGCCCATCTTCGCGCCTTGGCCAAAAGGCACGCGACCGCATTTGATGTTGCAGAAGATCTGTCCCACCGTGCCGGGAGGGATTTCACGCTGTAATCCCGTGGAAGCCAGTCTTGCGCCTTCATACTTACAAGTGTAGTCGCCCGTGGTGAAGGTCAAAGAAATTGGATAGATCGTCGAAGACGTGTTGTTGGTAATAAAGGCTTCAGAAATATCAATGTATGGAGCCGCAACATCCGGTTGGGTTGCGCCTTCGTTCATCGCTTTGCAGCTGTAGCCATTGCCAGGGATTGGATAGAGAGAGCCATTGGTTCTAAGTTCGACTCCACCAGCGAATGCTGAGGAAGCTGTGAATGCCAAACAGATAAGAGTGAAGAGTGTTTTCATGGGGTCCTCCTTGTTATCTGTCTAGGCTATTCTTCGAGTCCTAAAGCCGCAAAGAGGACAAACCTGCACTGATGAAAGTCAAAAAAAAGAGGAAGGTAAAAACCTTCCTCTTCATCACCGCGATAGCAGCTAAAACTATTCCATTGTGTAGATGATAGCTTTAACAGTGCCTGCTTTGTTCAAAGCTGCATTCAAGCAAGCTTTTGCAGAATCGAAATCCATAGCTTCTTTTTCTGGGCCGTAAGAGATCAACATTTTACCGTTAGCGAATTCAGCACCAACCAGGCAGCCATTTTCTTTCATGTAGATGTTGCCAGAAACAGAAACTGGAACTTCGATAGAAGATTTTGTGTACTTGATAGAGCAGAAGTACGCCAATTGTTTGCCTT
>JAGIAF010000087.1 GCA_017745015.1 Bdellovibrio sp.
GAGGTACGCCGTACCTTTTGGGGGTGCTGCGCGTTAGTGAGGCTTAGCGCACTCCCCGTTTTGTTGGCATTTTAGAAGCATCATACGCAATTGATGGACCTCACGCAGGTTCAAATCGAACTCGTAAGTAAAGCCTTTCGCCACGCCACCTTGTTGGGAAATGAAGTTAAAGGGAATATTTCCCATAAACTGTTCCGCAGAATAAGAACGACCGTCGTAAGAAGTAAAAATCAAAGAGCGCGGGCTCTTTTCCAAATTCCATTCAAAACGCTGTTTTTGAGACTTAGCCTTCAAAAGAGCGCCATCGAAGTCTTTCCAGCATTTTACCTCTTCAAGCAAAACCACTTTGTTCGTTTGGCGATCCAAAATAATGATATCCAACTCGCCGATCGTAAGACCACCCGTGCTGTATTCCACGTCACCGGTGATTACGAATTTATCGGCAGGATAGATTTTATCCAAACGAACTCGCTCAAGTTCTTCACAAACAGCGCCATCTGGATCGTAGTTCACACCAGAGTTCTTAAGAGTTTCGAAGGCCGCTTGAATGTCGCCAGCAAAAGCCAAAGTCGATGAAAGAGATAGGAAGCTGATAAGAACTAAGTTTTGAATCATGACAGCCTTGTAACCACCGCATAACGCGAAGTCATCTTAAAGGTGCCAGGCCCTTTTTAGGTGTGCGCCGCATTAGAAATCTAAACCAACTCCAAGACCGAAACCGAAGTAACTGTTCTTTTCCCAGTAATATTTAATATCTGGGCGTAAAGTCACACGATCCAAACGGAACGCCATCCCTAGATCAAATACCACCCCCAGAGTCATATCGTCTGCTGTGTAAGCATCCGCCACTCCCGGAAGTTTCAAATCAAAATGCGAGTATTTAAACAGGGGACCAAAACCATAATAAAACAAAGAATTGGGAGATTTTGGAAGGACGGTTTGAAATAAGAAGTCCGCTAAGAATATAAATCCACTTCCCGCTTCACCAGTATAGTCTTCGTAATACGAAGGCGCTCCCACGTGAAAAATCAAATTGGATTCGGTGTAAATGTCGCCAGAAAAAAGCGTATTGAAACCGTTAAACTTCAATCCGTAAAATAAAGTCTCGGCATTGCGACGACCACCCATGGTGTCTTCTATGTAGTTGATCATGTCGAGCGAAATACCGCGATAGCGAGACGCAAAGAACGGTTTACGGGAGCGGCTGTCCGTCTCTTCAGTCTCTTCAGCTTTTTCATCTGCCTTGGCATCTTTAAGCTTGATAGCTCCAGGACGAATTTCAGAATCAGCAATCCAACCCGTCACGCCAGGCTTCAGACGGATTTTATAGAACGGACCTTTTTTAGAGGTAGAAATACTGAAAACTTGCCCTTGATGAAGAGTCGCCATAACTGGCGCATCGAAATCCGCATCTTTATAAACTTGCGCCTCATCGGCGATCACTGTCCCCTTCTGCGCTTGCGCAAAAGCAGCATTGGGAATCGCAACGATGAATAAAAATAGAAGTCCGAAGATTCTATTTAAAACGCATGAGCCAAACACGCCAGAAAGCCTCAAGTACGATTTTCAAAGACATTTTAGACTGACCTACACGACGATCTTCAAATACGATTGGAGACTCAGCTCCTTTGAAGCCTTTTTTCATCGCTTTATATTTCAATTCAATTTGGAAGCTGTAGCCATTGGACTCCACAGTTGAAAGATCGATGCCTTCCAAAACTTTCTTCTTCCAAGCGTTGAAGCCACCCGTCCAATCGTTCAATGGGAAACCCAAAATCAAACGAGAGTAAATACCGCCACCGCGAGAGATAATTTTACGCAAGATGCCCCAATTCACTGTGCGGCCACCCTCAACATAACGCGAGCCCACCGCGAAATCATTGGTAGCCAATGTTCTAAGAAGAGGCCCCAAGTCCTCCGGGCGATGAGAGAAGTCCGCGTCCATCTCTACGATGGCTTCGTAACCTTGATCCATGCCCCAACGGAAACCGGCGATATAAGCTTTGCCTAAACCCTGTTTGCCAGGACGAGAAAGAAGATTCAACTGAGGGATATTTTTTTGCATTTCACGAACGATAGCACCCGTGCCATCTGGAGAGTTGTCATCAACAACCAAAATATCTACGCCCAAATTTTGAGCAAGCACGGCTGGGACGATTGTTTGAACGTTTTCTTTTTCGTTGTAAGTCGGAATAACTACCAAGGTTTTCATGCCCCTAAAGTGGCACAATTGAACCCCAGAGGCAATGACAATGACTTAGATAGATCGTGAAACGAGCTTGCCTTTACCCTTAGTTTGCAGGGCTTCAGCTTTCTTAGGGGCAATCGCTGGCAAATTAAGCGGTTTTGCGAGCAAATACTTAGGATCTTCTTTGCGGCGATCCAATTGAACTTTCACTTTTTCTGCAGCTGCTTGCGGGTCCTTCACATACATGATCGGATCAAAACCGCAGGCACGACAAACCACCGACAATCTCCAGCGAATTTGCACGAAGATTTCAGAAATTGCTAAACACACCACGAACGCAATCATCACGCGAGGATCGTATTCCTGCCAGATCGCGAACATGATCACCACTGCTGCCATGGCACTCGCGAGGATGTTCATCACACCAATATTTTTCTTGCGATAAATATTTCGCGGCGTCTTACAGAAAGCGCAGTAACAATTGTGTTTAGGTTTGAAGAGAGCAAACATACTTCTAGTGTGCCAAATACAAGGTCCAGAATGAAAGATCAATTTTTGATAAATGACAAAGCCTTGGTAGAATAAGCCTATGACAAAACTAAAGACGTTTCAGTTCGCTTTGATCTCTCTGGTTACTTTCACTGCCCCAACTATAGTCTGGGCCACCTCTAACTCGGATTATACCGAAGTGAGCTATGACGACCTCGTCAACGAACTCAGCCGCAAGAAAGATACGGCTGACCAAGCTGAAAGGGCCGTCAACGCTGGTAAAGCACACTTAGGTATCGGTTACGCGAACTCCTTCTCAAGCATCTCTGCAGCTGGCAAAACTTTCAGCCGTCACACAAGTGGCGTGCAGGTTTCCGCGGGTATGGATCTGGGCTCCCCGCGCTTCTATACAGAAGGCATCTTCCGTAACTACGGCACAAACGATAGCACCACAGAGAGCTTCTCTCTTCGCGAGTTGGACATGAAACTCGGTTACACGAACGTGATTGAAAACATTTGGAACTACTCCCTAGCGACAGGTCTTTCTACACGTTTCATGAAATATACAAATTCTGAAACTCACGGCTCCATCGATCAAGTCACTCCAAGCTTGGTGATCTCTTCTGGTATCTTCGCGCAAATTCACCGTAATATTTCAATTGGCGCGGAAATCAGCGGTCGCACAGCTATGATCAACAACGCTCAAGACAAAGACTCCTTTGACTTTGCCTTTCGCATAAACACCTCTCTATAATGAGTGGGTGGATGTTTTTACACTTGCTCTAAGCCTTTTCGTCGCACTTATGGCCCTGGCGGTTTTCACCAATAAAGCCCGGGCTGCTCAACACTACTCTTCCGAACTGACTCCCAATTGCTTACTGACTCGCTGGCCCTTGTTATTTGTGACTGGTCCCCGCAGCTTTTTCTATTTCAGTGCTTATTGGAATATCTATCCGTCTTACTTGGCCGAACACGGTTATGAAGTGTTTCATTTGCGTCTGCCATGGAACAAAGGCGAACTTCGTAAGCAACGCCTGCTCGAATTTCTAAATGCTCAAGATGAAGCCGATCGTAAATATCACCTTATCGTAGACGAATACACTTTGAAGGAGTTCTCGGACCTTCTTCGTTCACAAAGACCTTCTTGTATCGTGAGCCTCACAGAAATTTCTGATCCGAATCAGAGCGGTCAGGATTCTTCTTTGCAGGGCCTTCCATTTGTTTTCGCCAACATTGAAGTGCTTCCGTCAAACAAGAGTTCTTTGTTTGTGAAATGGTGTTACTCTTTTCATCGCCTGCTGCTGACCGGAAAACATCTTCCCTCACTCTCGGCATTGGGTGCTTGTGAGGACACGAAGTTACAAAACGGTCGTCTCCTTTTAGACCGCGCTCAACTGCTCGCCGAAATGGATCTCCGCCAGGGATAAATACGCCTTGCTATGCATGGCCCTTAGTGTTGCAATAAGTTTATGAGCGACTATCGTGATGTGACACCAAATCAAAGCCCGGAATCTCTTCAAACAGTTAAAGAAGTAATTAGATACATCGTCGATTATCTTCGCCACCCGATTCAGAAAATCAAAGTTCTTCCGGATTGGAATTGGTCCACTCTAGTGATCACGTTGATCGCAGTTTCTATGGTATCAGGAGTGATCTCTGGCTTGATTCCACCAAACATCTACCGCATCGCTGGCGGCCTGATCGTAGCCCCGATGGTAGGCACTGTGACGTCATTTGTCGGCGCCCTATTCATTTACTACTACTTCCAAGTCTTCGAAAAAAGAACCTGCTCATTCCGCAAGATCTTCACATTGATCTTGTTCGCAAACATCCCGTTCTTCATTTTCCAAACAGGCTCTGAACTGATCCCACCAATCACTCTAGTAGGATTCGCCTTCACCGCATTACTAATGGCAGTCGGCTTAACCGAAAACTTCCAAATGGACAAACGCCGCTCCCTAAGACTGGTAACAATCCTCTTCGCCATCGTCTTCATCCTATGGCTCTACAACCGCATCGAAGTCGCAAGAATGTAGTCCCGAGCGCCACCGGCGCTCGCAAGGTACGGACACACTTTTGGTAGCAATACTGCGTCAATCTTTACTTCCGCATCTGCAACTATCTGCATCGCAAAAAAATGAAGCCGGCACCTTTTGGTGACCGGGTTCAAGCCCCGTTAATCACCCCAACTTTCCAAAGCATAAATCAGTTCACCTAATCTTAATATTCAGCCGGAACACCCCGGGAGCGATTTTCCCATGAAAAGGCTGCTTCCTTTAAACGAATTCTTGCTGATACCTTTCCTAGAGTGATAATCCTGCACCCGTGAGGTTGCCGTGAGAATATTAACACTTATTGCCGGTTTGTTTCTAACTCTGCCCGTCTTTGCGATGAATTTGCAGGTGGTTACCCGCAAAAATTTAAGATTCTCAAATCCAAATTTACAAATCACAGCGCGAGCATCCGAAACCTTTGAAATAGACTCTTCCGCGCCAGAATACGAAGCGCTCGTAAAAGAATCCGCTCTCAAAGTCATCGCTCTATTGCCGGAGCAATACCAAACCGGAAACCTCACCATTAACATTGAAAGCTCCGGAACATTCATAGATCCCACGGGTTTTGAAGAGAACATTCCTCTGTCGGTCCTACTTTCTGTAGAAATGCCAGAAGTGAATCAAATCCGTATCTGTAACCACGAATTAAAAACTGACTTGATCTCAACACGATCATTAGTGAGTCATGAAGTAGGTCACGTCATTATCTCTCGTCTTTGGGATGCTTCTGGTAAAATAGAACACGGCGATTGGGCTTGGAAAAAATCAATCTACGAAGGTGTCGCTGACTACATAGCTGCAACAGCGACCAATCAAACAAGTGGCGGAACTAACTGGTGGGACCGAGATGTCCTACGCTATAAATCTTTTGAAGAAGCAAACAAGCAAACGTTACTTGCGACTGTCGAAGCTGTTAAAGCAGCCTACGCTAAAGACGGTTTATTGAAATTTAGAAGTTACCAAAACTTGATATCTTCGCTTGAAGCAGAGCTGAGCGAACTACCAACCCCTCCCGCTGACTCCAATGCCATCGGTTCATGGCTCGCCGGCCAACTTTGGTTGTTAAATCAAGAATACGGAAAGGATAAGGTCCTCAGCGCAGTTTTTAAAATTGCACTCACGGGGGACAAGAAATCTGATCCTCAAGCCTTCGTTGAAGAAGTACGAAATCTGCTAACTCGCTGAAATAAAAAAAACCATGGTCTCACCATGGCTTTCTTTTTATTAACGCACTCTTGCTACCAAAATAATATCCCACGATGGGGATATTTTTCGCGCCAGCCCCGAAGGGGTTTCGGGCAGGAGCCCGAAACAAAGTGTATCCGTACCTATGCGCGGCCTGTTGAACCGAAGCCGCCGGCTCCGCGTTCAGTCTCTGATAGATCACTTACTAGTTCGAATTGCGCTTGGTAAACCGGAGCGATCACCAATTGAGCGCAACGCTCTTGATCGCTGATTGTCACAGCTTCGTTGCCCAAGTTGATCACGATGATTTTAACTTCACCACGATAGTCCGCATCGATAGTTCCTGGCGTGTTCAAAACAGTCAGACCGTTTTTTGCGGCCCAACCGCTGCGAGGACGAGCTTGGATTTCAAAACCCAATGGGATTTCGAAGCTCAAGCCTGTTGGAATCATCGCGCGCTCGCCTGGGTTTAGCACAACAGGACCGGCAAGTTGCGCACGAACGTCGACGCCGCTAGCGCCGTTAGATTGATATTGAGGAAGCTCCCCATGAAAGTTGTCTAGCTTTTTGATTTTTACGTTCACTTTATTCATAGTTGGAACCCTTCCCACCACTCTTTAAGTTCTTCTACACCGGTGCCCAAAAGAACACCCGACATATTGTCGACATCCAAAGAACGGATGTAGTGATTCACAGAATCCACCGTTACTTTATTGATCTCATCGATCACCCAGTCCACAGAACGATACTGGCCAAAGACCATTTCATTCACCGCCAAAGAAGTCATGCGATTTTCGATATCGTCAGAGCCCAGCAAAATGCTGCCCACAACTTGAGTTTTAAACATCTCCACATCAGAGCGTTTTGCACCCTGTTTGCGCACACGTTGAAACTCTTTAGCTATCAAGTCGCCCACTTTTTTGACGCTTTTCAATTCCGCACCGGCATAGATATTCAACATACCTGAGTCGATGTTTGTATTAAGACTAGAGAAGATCGAATACACCAAACCGCGTTTTTCACGCACGCTTTGGTAAAGCTTCGAAGTCATACCACCACCGAACAAAGTATTCGCGATCACCGCCTCAAAGCGAAATTCATCACGGAAACTTGCCGTTGGGAGACCCATCAGCATGTGCACTTGTTCCGATTGCTTTTCCATCACACGACGGCGACGGATCCAGCTTGGCTTCTTACGGGCATTTTTCAAAGTCGATTTCTTCTTAGCGCCCAAGTGCTTTTTCACTCCCGCCATAAACTCGTCATGATCGATGCAGCCTGCAGCGCTCACGATGATATTTTTGCCGGTATAATTTTTCTTATAATAGTCCATGACCTGATTTTGCTTCATCGCTGCGATCGAACCAGGAGTCCCCAAGATAGGTCTTCCCAAGGGATGGCGGCCATAAGCTTCATCATAAAGAACGTCGTAAATAACTTCTTCGTGACTGTCTTCAGACATGGCGATCTCTTGCAAGATCACGCCTTTTTCAAGGTCGAATTCCTTCTTTACCAAATTCATGTTGGAAACAAGATCCGACAAAACGTCGAGAGCTTTTTCCCAATGATCCTTTAATACCAGCGCGTGATAGCACGTGTATTCACGAGTCGTATAAGCATTGAGTTCACCACCCAAAGCTTCCAAGGATTTTGCAATTTGATAGGCGTTGCGAGTCTTAGTCCCTTTAAAGACCAAGTGCTCAAGAAGATGCGACATTCCGGCAATAGCGGGAACTTCATCACGAGTTCCCGTTAAAACCCAAATACCGATAGAAACGGCACGGGACCCTGGATGAAGTTCACTCATCACCCGGATCCCGTTAGAAAGTTCAGATTTTTTGAACTTTGTATTCATTCTTACTGAAGAAGCGCTTTTCTAGAAAGTTTCACGCGACCAGCACGGTCCACTTCAAGAACTTTAACGTCGATCATCTCGCCCTCTTTAAGAACGTCAGTCACTTGACGAACGCGCTCGTTAGAGATTTCAGAGATGTGCAACAAGCCTTGAGTGTTCGGAAGGATTTCAACGAAAGCACCGAACTCAGCGATTTTCACTACGCGACCTTTATAAGTCTTACCAACTTCAGCTTCAGCAACGATGTCGTTGATCATGCCGATAGCTTTTTTAGTAGCTTCAGGGTCAGCAGAAGCGATGTGGATTGTACCGTCGTCTTCGATTTCGATCTTAACGCCAGTTGCTTCAGTGATACCGCGGATAACTTTACCGCCAGAACCGATAACTTCACGGATTTTATCTGGTTTGATTTTGATAGTCTCGATACGAGGTGCAAATTCAGAGATTTGACCACGAGGAGTCTTCATCACTTTTTCCATTTCGTTCAAGATATGAGAACGACCGTCTTTAGCTTGCGCCAAAGCTTGTTCCATCACTTCGAAAGAAACTGAGTCGATTTTGATGTCCATTTGAAGAGCTGTGATACCAGTGTTAGTACCCGCTACTTTAAAGTCCATATCGCCCAAGTGATCTTCGTCACCCAAGATATCTGTCAATACAGCTACGCGATCGCCTTCTTTGATAAGACCCATTGCCACACCGGCAACGTTGCCTTTAACTGGAACACCAGCATCAAGAAGAGCCATCAAACCAGAACATACAGTACCCATTGAAGAAGAACCGTTAGATTCCAAAACTTCAGATACGATACGGATTGTGTATGGGAATTTCTCATGGTCAGGAAGAACTGCTTTAAGGGCACGTTCAGCCAAGTTACCGTGACCGATTTCACGACGAGAAGTACCGCTCATACGACCTACTTCGCCTACAGAGTATGGAGGGAAGTTGTAGTGAAGCATGAACTTGCGTTTTTGAACGCCCAACAATGAATCAACCATTTGTTCGTCGTCACCAGTACCCAAAGTTACTGTACCCAAAACTTGAGTTTCACCGCGAGTGAACAAGCCAGAACCGTGAGCGCGTGGCAAGATACCAACTTCGTTCGCTACCGGACGTACAGTTGTCGTGTTACGACCGTCGATACGAACTTTGCGATCCAAGATCATAGCACGAGCTTCTTTGTACTTAAGATCTTCAACGATTGTGTTTAGATCTTTTTTACGTTGTTTCAAAAGATCTTTGTCAGTGATTGAAGCCAACAAAGTTTTTTCAGCATCCGCTGCTGCAGCGTTAGCTGCGGCATAACGATCTTGTTTTTCTTTGATAGCTAGAGCTGCTGCGATTTTTGGTTGCAAGAAGGCTTCAGCGGCACCTTTGAAATCTGCATCGATAGAAGGAGCTGTGAAAGCGCGTTTAGCAACAGAACCTGTTTTTTCACGCAATTCGTCTTGCGCGTTCAAAAGAGGCATCAATGCTTGGTGACCGAATTTCAAAGCTGCCAAAGCGTCTGCTTCAGTGATGAATTTCGTTTCACCTTCAACCATCAACAAACCATTGCGAGTACCCGCAACGATCATATCCATGTCGGATTTTTCCATTTGTTGTGGAGTCGGGTTGGCAATGAATTGACCATCTACGCGACCGATTTGCACTGCTGCAGTGGGACCGTTGAATGGAATATCAGAAACGTGAAGAGCTGCAGAAGCACCAACGCTTGCCAAGATTTCTAGAGGGAATGAACCGTCAGCAGAAAGAACTGTCGCTACAACTTGAGTTTCGTAGCGGTAGCCCTCTGGGAATGAAGGACGAATTGGACGGTCGATAAGACGAGCGATCAAAACCGCGTCGTTTGTTGGTTTCGCTTCACGCTTGAAGTAACCACCTGGAATTTTACCAGTTGCATAGTATTTTTCGATGTATTCAACAGTCAGAGGGAAGAAATCCACTTCTGAAGGTTTTTTAGAAGAAACAGCAGTTACGATAACCATGTTGTTACCGCAAGAAACAAGCACTGATCCGTCAGCTTGTTTTGCCATACGGCCTGTTTCAATTGTGATCTGCTTTCCACCTACCGAAGTAGTAACAGTCGTTTTCATTAAATCTCCTTATTTAGCGAATTTCGTATTCGCCATCCGTTTGTGGAAGCCATCTCAAGAATCCTACTGAGACGAAGGGAAGCACTCATGCTCACCTGCGAAGTCAGCTTGATTATTCAGCTGGCTTCCTTATTAAATTTTGAAGGGGCTATTACGCCCCTTCATTAGTATCTTATTAAGATGAGATTACTTACGGATATCAAGTTCTTTGATAAGAGTTTGATATGCTTTAACATCTTTGCGATGCAAGTAATCCAAAAGCTTACGACGTTGGTTAACCAAAGTCACAAGACCACGACGACCGTGGAAGTCTTTTTTGTGTGTAGTGAAGTGAGTCGTCAAATCGTTGATTCTTGCTGTCAACAACGCAACTTGAACTTGAGATGAACCAGTGTCCAAACCTGCAGTTTTGAATTTATTAACGATTTGCGCTTTTTGTTCTTTAGTGACTGCCATTAAAGTCTCCTATTTCTGTGCCAAAATTTGCATTTCGGCTATTTATAAAATCCCCCACCCTAAGGTCGTCATGGCTGTCGATCCGGGGCAGGAAGACTAGGTTCTATATGTATCTGTGAGGGCGGTCAAGTGCTGCTTCAGCTTACGGCCTGCCCGGGCCCTCAGCTCTGCTCGGCTACCGCCGCTAGTATTTAAAAACACGGCGGAGGACGAATCCCCGGCCTGGTTCCAACCCTACAATGGCCAACAACTGACCACCTTCGAGAGCTAAAACCTGCACGTATTGGTCCTCTTCAGGCTTGAAAACGGATATAAGCTGGCTACGCAGGTCATGGCTGATTTGGCCATTCCCCAAAAGCACCTGATCTTGGCCTTTTACGCGAATACGCTTTACCGTCGGCAAAGCCATATCCATACGAACAAAAGGGGCTCCAAGAGTGCCTTTTTTTACACAGTCTTCGATCTCTTCCAGAGTTTGGGCCTGTTCGAGGTAGTACGGGGCTGAATAAGTCCTTCTGAGGGCACTCATCGCCGCGCCGCAACCCAAGGCCTGACCTAGCAGATCCACCCAAGTCCGGATGTAACTGCCCTTTGAACAACGCAGGTCAAACTCCGCCCAATCACTGCCCATCCCTAAGAATTTGATATCCCAGAAGCTCATCACCTTTTTAGGGATGACGACGTCTTTATCTTGGCGAGCATATTCGTAGAGCTTTTTCCCCTGAACTTTGATCGCTGAGTAAATCGGAACTTCAACCTCCATCTCCCCGGCCAAATTCATGGCTTCACGAAGAAGAGAGTCTTGGTCCAGAGTTACGGGCTTTTGTTCAAGGATTTCGCCGGTCGTATCCAATGTATCTGTACGTACGCCGAATTGAATGCGCACGCGATATCCTTTGTCGCCTTCAAGGATGTATTGGCTAAGCTTCGTGCCTTCATTAATAAGACACGCCATCAAGCCGGACGCCATAGGATCCAGAGTGCCGGAGTGACCGACAGATCTTGTACCCATAATACGACGAAGACGCGAAACCACATCGTGGCTGGAAATGCCAGAGGGCTTATCGACAAGCAAGAGCCCGTCAAAAGCCACTGAGGCCGTTCTATTTTTTTCAGAATTATTCGTCATCAGAGTCTGATTCAGAGGAAGGTTCTTTAGATTTTCTTTCTGCTTCAAGATCAGAAAGAATACGCTCTACTTTCAAAACTTGTTCTGTCGCGTGATCCGGATAGAACGTCAGCTTTGGGCAATAACGCATTTTAAGTTCTTTACCAATAAAGTTTTGGATTTCAAAGGCGCGCTCTTGCAAAAG
>JAGIAF010000088.1:0-244 GCA_017745015.1 Bdellovibrio sp.
CCATCTAAGGAGGGCACAGTGACAGTAAAAGTATACGAATTCTCTTCAAAAACCGAGAATCCACACTATGAAGGCGTTTGCGATATTGCTCCCGCAGAACTTCATCAAAATATGTCTAAAGTAAAAATGATCGATGTTCGTCAACCCGACGAATTCACCGGAGAGCTTGGCCACGTCCCAGGTTCTGAGTTGTTAGTGCTCGACACTCTTCCCGATCATCTTGAGAACCTTCAAAAGAATGAAA
>JAGIAF010000088.1:254-11561 GCA_017745015.1 Bdellovibrio sp.
GCCAACTGAAAGATAAGAAACAATGTCTGGAAAAGTATTTGTTAATAGAACTTTGAATCTAAAAAAGATTCGTTACATCGGCGTCGACATGGATCACACCCTTGTCCGCTACAACAGCGAGAACTTCGAAAGACTTTCTCACACAACAATGATTGATAAACTTGTTAAGCGCGGTTACCCCGAGGCTTTGCGCAAGTTGACGTTTGACTACAACTACGCGATTCGCGGACTTGTGATCGACCGTAAAATGGGTAACTTGTTGAAACTGAATCGCTATACCGCGATCCGCGCGAGCTACCATGGTTTGAAGCCGCTTGATTTTAAAACTCATCAGAAACTTTACAAATCAACTTACATCGACTTATCGAACAATGATTATTTGGCAGTCGATACTTCATTCTCTATCTCGTTGGCGAACTTAATCGCGCAAATCGTAGAGTTGAAAGACACAGATACAGCGAACAAGTACCCAGAGTACGTGCAAATCGCTGACGACGTGTTGGATGCTTTGGATGAAGCTCACCGCGACGGCTCCTTGAAAGACGTCGTTAAATCAAACCTTGATCACTACATCATCAAGGACCCAGGTTTGGTGGCGGGCCTAGAGAAATTCCGTCGTCACGGTAAAAAGATCTTCGTTCTGACGAACTCTGATTACCACTACACGAAATTGCTTTTGGACTATGCGATCCAGCCATTCTTAAAAGAGCACAAACACTGGCAAGATCTGTTTGAAATCGTGATCACGTTTGCGTCTAAGCCTAAATTCTTCTACGAGAACCAAAAGTATCTTCGTGTGAATCCAGAAGACGGCACAATGACGAACATGGAAGGCAAGTTGACGCCAGGTATTTACCAAGGCGGAAATGCGAAGAAGTTCACCGCAGATCTTGATCTTGCAGGTGATGACATTCTTTACATCGGTGACCATATCTATGGCGACATCCTTCGTTTGAAAAAGGATTGTAACTGGAGAACAGCCATGGTGATCGAAGAGCTTGATGCGGAAGTTGATAACAACCGCAAAGCGGAACCGATCAATAACGAAATTGAGACTCTGATGAAAAAGAAAGAGCCTCTTGAAGACGATTTGACGGACATCATGACTCGTAAGATTGAAAAATCTGGCGACACGAATGAAGGCCAAATCGAAGCTCTGCAAAAAACGATTTCAGAGATCGATGCGCAAATCAGCAGCCACATCAAAAAGCAACAGGCGCTTTACAACGGCAATTGGGGGCAATTGATGAGAGCCGGCAACGAAGAATCCTACTTCGCTTACCAGTTGGATCGCTATGCTTGCGTTTACATGGAAAAACTTGCGGATCTTTTGGAGCTGTCTCCAAGAACTTACTTCAGAGCTCCGCGCAGACCTCTAGCACATGAGATCTTCTAATATGAAACAGACTGTATTGTGGATTCTAGCTTGATCGTAGTGGGCTATTTCTCATTTAAAATGGGACAGAGCTCTGTGAAGTGCGCCCAGGACTCTGCGGTTGGAATGGCTGCTTCGAATGCAGCTTGTGGTGTACCAAATGCTTTACCGGCACCTCCGGTGATTCAGGCTCCGCCACCGCCGCCAGAACCGAATTCAAGTCAGAAGTAAAAACTAAAAAAGGCGCCTCTTGTGGGCGCCTTTTTTTATTTGATGATTTTATTCTCTTTTAACTTCTGACGAATATCATCGATCTTCGCGTCAGTTCCTTTTTCCAACAGATACTCTGTTACTGTTTGAATCTTCTCAAGATCCTCGTCATTAAAAAATCTGTACACTTTATCTTCTGTCCACTTGTTGTTGGATTTATCTGCTTTCACATCGGACTGGGACTTGATCTGATTCGTTTTAACATAAACTGACATCACCATCTGAGTCAGAATTAACTTTGCTTTTTCTTCATCGTCCATGTTTGCTGTGGCCGCAGAATCTAAGTAAATGGCGCTTCTAGAGTGCCATGCAAGCGGCTTTTTATCTTCAGTTCGCATAACTGAGATAACATAATCACCCTGCCTAGTACCACTGAGCTTGTTGATCGACCAAGTATGATCTGCAATTGCTCGCACTAAACCAAAGCTCTCAGGTTCATCCTCTTTAATATGATCAAGAATGGGTTCAATATACTTTATATAGCCTTGAGTATCCGCCACGACGATCTTATTTTTCTTAGACGCCGATGAGTCGGTACTTACCTTGGAAGCACCAGCTGGAGCTACCTTAATTGGACGAGTGCCTTGCGCGCCCTCAGTACAAGCTGACAAAAAATGCGCACAAATGGCAATCCCGATGACAGGAAATAGAAGCTTTTTCATTTTACACTCCTCGCTGTGAACCTGGATTCTTTGTATATCAAGGTTCATGCCCAAGAAGCGTCCTATTTTGAGACAGCCGGAGCTGGCGGCGGAATAGGCGGGAACTGACCGACTGGATAAAGAATGTTGGTCGTGTTGTTACGTTGAACAACCACGCACTCTGTAGAGATCACTTTATAACGCTCAATTGGGAAATTGTATTTTGTGACAACCCAGCCCCAGCCCGTCCAATCAATTCTTTTTTGATACCAATGACCCACTGTTTCGCGCACAGAGCGAGTTTCCAAGTGATAAGTCAAAAGAGGGAAATGGATTTTCACGTTACCGTTCGCTTCCATTTTCATTTTTGCTGGCTCATCAAAAACGCAGCCGTAATAACTATCAACACTGCGCACGCGACCTTCAACAGTCTCGCCCACTTTTACTTCGTGATTTTTTGGAAGTCTAAATTCAAAGAACCAGTTGATAGGTGCACCGTTCGCATAAAAACTTGCCGTATTCAAAGTGATAGAGCTGTTAAACTCTATCAAGTCCGCCTGATAAGTTCCGTTTTGATTTTGATAAGTACCTTCAAAGATACTTGCATGAGCCAATACGGGCAGAATCACAGCAGCGACAAATGCGCACAGATGCTTCTTCATCTCATCTCCTAGTTACGGTTCAAAAGAATCAAATAATCCTTAGGACCCGTTTGCTCCATCATGGTGGAGTATTTGTTTGGTTCAAGTTTCTTGCGATAAGTTTTGCGCGCGTTATTGCGAACCATACAGCCAAAGCTGCTCGTGCCCGCGGGATCTACGGCTCCACCATCAATACACTTCGGTTCAAATACTTCTTCCTGAGCACGAGTCACGGGAAAATTGGAAACCGACAAACTTGTAACATCCAACTTATAATCCGCTTTCACTTTTGACACGGGATTGTTTTCAATAAGCTGTGAAGCGTAAATATTCGGAACAACTGCAGCCACGCGCAGACCCTTCTCGCGGGCCTTTTGAATGCCATCTACAAACCGAGGCATATCCTCTTTCATGGGAACATAAATACCCCCATTAAAGAGTTCTACATAGGGAAGCATGGGTTCAACAATGATCACATCATATTTCGATCCTTGTTCTTGATTGGCTTCAAAGAAACCTCTCCACAACTCCATGTCCTCAATCTTGTTTGGAGTCACTCCTAAGATCAAAATCGGCGCGGCTTTAACTTCAGCGCGAAGCTTTTCGAAAACCTGCTGACCCATTTCTTCGGGAACCGAAACTTGAGTAAAATTGATCTTCGGCAGGGACTCAGGTCCAACCGAAAAATTCATGGAAAAATAGACACCTAGAGCGACTACGGCGACGGCGCCGACCCAGTACAAATACTTCATAGGACTATCGACCTATCACCCCTGACCCATCATGGCAAGGCTCATTGTAATCTGTTAGAATTGTGCTAAGTTGCGAACATTACAAGAGGACTTGATCCTAACAAGACAGGTACCGAAAAATATGACTGCGACGAATAAGAAATCTTCTAATTCATTTCTAATTATTGGCTCTGGCCGAGTGGCCACTCATTTAGCTCACTATTTCAATCTGTTGAATATCAGTTTTAAAACCTGGGACCGCTCTCAAGATCCACACGCGTTGCGCGTGAAAGTGGCTGAGGCAACTCACGTGCTGCTTGCGATCAGTGACAGCGCTCTGCAAGGGTTTTATCGCCAGCATCTGCAAGGTCACGATGATAAAATCGTCGTGAATTTTTCCGGTGCTCATCAGTTCGAAGGTATGGTCTCAGCACATCCGCTGATGACATTTGGTCCTGAGCTCTACGATCTAGATTTTTACAAACAAATTCACTTCACTCTCACCGGTGTTAACTCTTTGGATGAGGCTCTGCCAGGTCTCACAAATTCTTACTCCTGGCTCCCTTCTGCTCAGAAAGCGCTTTATCATTCATATTGTGTGATCGGTGGAAACTTTGTGACTTTGTTGATTGCAAAGATGCTCTCTGGCTTTGCGACTTTGAAGGTGCCTTCGGAAGCCGCTCATTTGTACGTTCAAAAAGTTATCGAGAACACTTTCGCAAATCCTCAAAGTGCTTTGACGGGCCCTATGGTTCGCAAAGATGCCGACACTGTAGCGGCAAACTTAAAAGCCCTTGAAAACGATCCGGCTCGTAAGATTTACGAAGCCTTTCTTGAAACCTATTGGCCCGAGTATCCGCGAAAGTGAGGCCTTTATGAAATCCGTTCTCGACTTCCAAGATAAGAAAAATAGAAAGCAAAAGATCACTATGATCACTTGCTATGACTATACTTTCGCAACCATAGTTGCTGACAGTGACATCGACTGCCTCTTAATCGGTGATTCATTGGCCAACACCATGCACGGCTTTACCACAACTCTGAATGCCACTGTAAATATGATGGCGCTGCATACTGCGGCTGTCGCTCGTGGCGCTGGTGCGAAGAAGTTCATCGTGTCAGATATGCCCTTCATGTCCAACCGCAAAGGTCTGACTTCAGCGATGACCAGTGCTGAAAAAATCATGAAGGCTGGTGCACACGCTGTGAAACTTGAAGGCGGTGATGAGTTCACATATAAAATTGTGCGCCACTTAGTGAACTCTGGTGTGCCTGTGATGGGTCACTTGGGTTTAACACCACAATCTGTGCATCAGCTGGGCGGCTTTAAAGTTCAAGGCCGTGATGAAAAAGCTCAAGCGAAGATTAAAGAACAAGCTTTGCGTCTGCAAGAGGCCGGAGCTTTCTGTGTGGTCTTGGAGCTAGTTCCTTCGGTCTTAGCGGCTGAAATTTCTAAATCACTGGATATTCCAACTATTGGGATTGGCGCGGGTCCCGACACTGATGGACAAGTTTTGGTTCTGCAAGACTTGCTCGGCATGAATCAAGGATTTAAACCAAAATTCTTGAAAACTTACTTTAACGGCTTTGATGCCATGAAAGAGGCTTTCAACACTTACCATGATGAAGTCGTCCATGGAAAGTTCCCAACTGAGAAAGAGAGCTACTCATGATTGAAGTTCTTCGCTCCCCTTCAGACTTCAAAGCTTGGCGCCAAAAACAAAAGGGCCAAGTTGGTTTTGTTCCCACCATGGGCGCCCTGCACTCTGGACATGAGGAACTTATTAAACGCGCTCGCTCTGAAAACGACGTAGTGGTACTTTCTATTTTCGTCAATCCCACGCAATTCGATGATGCGGCGGACTTTGAAAAATATCCGGCAACTTGGGAGCAAGATCTCGAAATGGCAAAAGCCAATAATGTCGATGCGATTTTGTATCCGCGCTATCCTGAGATGTATCCCGATAACTATCGCTACAAAGTGACCGAGAAAGAATACTCCAATCTTTTGGATGGAGCTCATCGTCCTGGACACTTTGACGGAGTTCTTTCCGTGGTGATGAAACTCTTTAACATCGTAGCTCCGCAAAAGG
The DNA here is from genome assembly GCA_017745015.1 of Bdellovibrio sp. Classification (GTDB taxonomy): domain Bacteria; phylum Bdellovibrionota; class Bdellovibrionia; order Bdellovibrionales; family Bdellovibrionaceae; genus Bdellovibrio. The sequence continues at coordinate 6,006 of JAGIAF010000088.1, forward strand.
CCTACTTTGGCGAAAAAGACTTTCAACAAATGACTTTGATCAAAGGCATGGTGGAAAGCTTCTTTATGCCGATCGAAGTTGTGCCGGTAGCAACTGTTCGCGAAAGCGACGGATTAGCTAAGAGTTCACGCAATATGCGTTTAACACCTACTGAGCGTGAGCAAGCGCCCTTGATTTATAAAACAATTACAACTGCGAAAACAGCTGAAGACGCCGCTAAGTCTCTGTCTGCAGCTGGATTCAAAGTTGATTATGTGACTGATATTGGAAACCGCAGATACGTAGCTGCCCATCTTGGGGCTGTGAGGTTGATAGACAATGTCCAAATCTAAAGTCCTCTTTATGATGACCGGATCCATCGCGTGCTACAAAGCATGTCATGTGGTTTCGCGTCTGGTGCAAAATAATTGCGAAGTCCAGGTGGTGATGACTCCTTCCGCATTAAAGTTCGTCGGCAATGCGACTTTGGAAGGACTGACTGGGAAGCCGGTCGTCAGTGATATGTACACTCAAGGCAATGTGATGGACCATATCCATCTTATTCGTTGGGCAGATTTGATCTTAGTGGCCCCTGCGACTGCAAACTTCATCAATAAAGCCGCCCAAGGCATTGGCGATGATCTGGTTTCTACTTTGTTCCTGGCTCACGACTTTAGAAAGCCGTTCTTAATTGCTCCGGCCATGAATACCAGCATGTACATGCACCCCGTGACTCAGAAATCATTGGAAACTTTGAAATCATTCGGTCTTAAGATCTTGGATTCAGCCTCTGGTATCTTAGCTTGTGGCGAAGAAGGTTATGGAAAGCTCCTTGAGCCTGACGAGATTTTAAAACTCACTTTGAATGAGCTTCACCAGGCACTTCCTTCCACTGAGACCTCTGCAGCTGCTCCCCGTTCGCCTGAGCTATCTAAGATCAAAGTTTTGGTAACTGCAGGTGGAACACAAGAACCCATCGATACGGTTCGTACGATCACGAACTTGAGTTCTGGTCGAACAGGAATTTCTTTAGCGGAGTATTTAAGCCAAATGGGATTTGATGTGACATTGCTGCAAGCCCACGGCACAGCCAAGGCGGAACACGTCAATCACCGTGATTTCTTCACCAGCTTCGCGAGCCTCAACGAGAAGATGAAGCACTATCTTTCAACGGAAAGCTTCACCCATGTGATTCACGCAGCGGCGGTCAGCGATTACTCAGTGGATACTATTGAGGTCAATGGCCAGCAATATCAGCCTCTGCAAGTAAAAAAGGTCAGCTCCGACGCCGCCACCATGAACGTGCGTTTAAAGCGCAACCCAAAGATAGTTGATCACCTTAAAGAGTATTCAAAAAACAAGGACATCAAAGTGGTGGCCTTTAAGCTGACAAGCCATGCAACAGCTGAAGAAAAGAAAGCGGCAGTGGAGAAGCTTTTCAACGCCTCCCATGCTGACTATATCGTTCACAATGATTTAACGGATATTGATATTATTAATCGCACTCACAGATTTACTTTGTTCAATCATCAAAGTTTTGTGGCCTGCGAAAGTTTGGATCAACTTACGAGTGAGTTGATCCGTGTCATGATGCCTAAAGGATAGCTTATGATTTTATGTCTTGATGTCGGAAACACGCAAATTTACGCCGGTCTTTTTGATAAAGACAAAATGCTTGCATCTTTCCGTAAGAACTCTAAAAGCGGTGCCTCTTCAGACGAAACAGGGATCTTCTTGCGCTCTGCTATTCGCGAAAATGGATACGATCCTGCAAAGGTCACGCAAATTGCAATCTGCAGCGTGGTTCCGGAAGTGATTTACTCTCTTCGTGGCGCCTGCATGAAGTACTTCAATATTAATCCCTTCATCTTGCAAGCTGGTGTAAAAACAGGATTGCGCGTGAAGTACCGCAATCCCTTGGAAGTGGGCGCCGATCGCATTGCAAACTCCATTGCCGGGACTCACCTTTATCCGAATAAAAACTTGATCATCGTCGATTTGGGAACGGCCACAACATTCTGTGCTGTCACAAAAGAAAAAGACTATCTTGGCGGCTCTATCGTTGCGGGTCTACGTCTTTGTATGGAGGCTCTGGAAAGCAAAACAGCGAAACTTCCGTCCGTTGAGATCGTAGCGATGCACGAAGCCCTAGGTCGTACGACTGTAGAAAGCATCCAATCCGGCTTGTACTACAGTCACTTAGGAGCAATGAAAGAGATCATCGCCAAAGTGACTAAAGAATGCTTCCAAGATGAAAAACCATTCGTCATCGGCACTGGCGGATTCTCGTCCTTGTTCGAAAAAGAAAAAGTTTTTGATGTTGTTATTCCAGATCTTGTCTTGAAGGGTATGTTGATCTCCCTTCAACAGAATGCTTAGAGGTTTATATGAATATATCTATGTTAAGAACCAAAATTCACCGCGCAACAGTTACTGGGGCCGATCTTGATTATGAAGGCTCTATCAGCATCTGTCCTGATCTGATCAAAGAGTCTGGCTTACTGATCAATGAACGCGTTGATATCTACAACTGCAATAACGGCGCGCGCTTTTCAACATATGTGATTAAAGGCGGTAAAGGCGAAATCTGCCTTAATGGCGCGGCCGCTCGTCATGTTCAAAAGAATGATCTTGTGATCATTTGCTCTTATTGCGGTTTAAGCATGGAAGAAGCCAAGAAGCACAAGCCCTCCGTGGTCTTTGTAGATTCAAAAAATCGGGCAAAAGAAAAACGCGCAGAAAGCGCCAAGAATAACAAAAATAAAAAATAGATTCTGAGAAGATGTCACGTTAGGCTTAGAGCATGACGTTGACATCATTTCAAACCGTAGCCCTCGCCGCCCTTGTTGTATATTTCGGACGTTTGCTAAAACGCAGAATTGGACTTATTGAAAAATACAATCTGCCGGCTCCGGTCATCGGCGGCTTTATCGTCGCCATAATACTATCCACGTTAAAATCATACGATCTCTTTACACTCCATTTTAACAAGGAATTTGAAGTCACCTTGATGATCATCTTCTTTGCTTCGGTGGGATACTCGGCTTCCATGCGTTTATTGAAAGCTGGGGGCCGCGCCGTTATTGGATTCCTCCTTCTGACAATCGGCGGATTGTTGATTCAAATTTTCGCTGGGGTTGGCTTATCAAAAATCATGGGGCTACATCCCCTCATGGGGGTGATGGCAGGTCCCGTGGCATTAACTGGTGGACCTGGAACTGCCTTAGCATTTGGTCCTTTGTTCGAGCAAGCCGGAGTTCATGGCGCTTCGATCATTGGTTTGACGACAGCTATGGGTGGTATTGTGCTTGGTGGCCTGATTGGTACGCCACTAGCGACTTACTTGATTAATAAAAAGAATCTGATTGAAGCACCTAAGGCTGCTGAAGAGCTCGATGAAGCTCACTGGCTAAAAGCTTTAATCAATCGTGATCTGCTTTTGCACGTTCTAGCGATCTGCTTAATTCTGGGGTTCGGTACAACATTAAGTACTTGGATCAATTCACTAGGTATCACTTTACCAATCTATATAGGCTCCATGATTGTAGCAGCAATCGTACGCAACATTGAAGATGTAAAACCAATTTTTAAAATCGAAGCACCTTGGATTGAAGAGCTGGGATCTGTGGCACTGACTTTATTTATCGCCATGGCGATTATGAGTTTGCGCTTGGAAGAACTTCGTCACGCAGCTCTACCGATCATCGTATTCTTAATCGTCCAAGCTGTTCTAGTGGCAATCACCGCCCTGGGACCTGTTTTCTGGCTGGCAGGCAAAGACTATGAGGCATCCTTAATTGGCGCCGGTTACGTTGGCTTTATGATGGGCACCACGGCCAATGCCATGGCCAATATGTCGTCGCTCTCCCAAAAATACGGCCCAGCTCCCAAAGCTTTCTTAGTCGTGCCCTTAGTGGGCTCTTGCTTTATTGACTTCATCAATGCCGCACTCATCACACTGTGCCTAAATGTTTGGGGATAGGGACGGACACACTTTTGGTACCAACTACCAGTACAAAAAGGGAACTGTTACCTAGTCGATGGATTCGACTTCGATTCCTGCTGCCAGAAGTTTTTCTGCGAGGACGCCGTTGCCGTCTTTGGTCTTGCCGCTGAAGGAGCCATCGTAGATACGACCGCAACCACACATGGGGGATTTGGATTTAAGAAGGGCTTCTTTCACGCCGTGCTTTAGGGCAACCTCAAGAGCCTTGTTAGCTCCTTCTTGATATTGAGCTGTTACGTCTACACCGTTTTTATCGATGACCTTGTCACCGATGCGTTCCGCCGGAGTGCGAGGAGTCGAAAGACCGCCCATTTCTTCAGGGCATACTGCGATCGTCAGTCCTTCTTCATGAAGAACGGTCACTTCCTCGCGCAGCTGATGTTTGCCATCATAGCGGCACGGGCGTCCGATTAAACAGGCTGATACTAGAATCTTTCCTTCGCTCATAGGCAGATTTATACCACGATTTGCCAGAAGCCGCCAGCCCTGCTAAGGTGAGCCCCTATGGGAATTACGTTATTACAGCTTCAAGACGGCCATAAGGCCTATGGTTCTAAAATCCTCTTTGATAAAGCGACTTTCGCCATCAATGAGGGCGAGCACGTGGGTGTTATCGGACCGAATGGAGCGGGTAAAACCACCCTATTTAAGATCCTCGTCGACCAAGAGCATTTGGATGAGGGTCTTGTGACCAAGTCTCAGCAACTGCGCCTCGGCTATTTGGAACAGGAATCTGACTGGAATGTCGCTGAAAAAGTTGAAGAATACCTTGATAAGAACTGCATCACGCCCCTGTGGGAGCTGAAGCAGTTCGGCCTGAAATTAGGTTTAACGGAAGGTCACTTCCAATCTCATTTGAAAGAACTGAGCGGCGGTTATCGCATGCGCGTGAAGCTTCTTTATTTGATCGGCCAAGAACCTAATTTATTGCTTCTGGATGAGCCGACGAACTTCTTGGACCTTGAAACCTTGCTCGTGCTTGAAAGCTTCTTGCAAGAGTACAAAGGCGCCTTCCTTTTGATTTCCCATGATCGCGAATTCCTTCGTCGCGTGACGGATCATATTTTGGAAGTCGAATCCGGTGATATTGTGAAGTTTGCCGGAAACCTGGATGACTATTTCGAACAAAAAACCATGCTTGCAGAGCTTTTACAAAAACAAGCCCTCTCACAACAGGCGAAAAGAAATTCCATCATGGACTTCGTCAATCGCTTCGGCGCTAAAGCCACTAAAGCACGCCAAGCACAAAGCCGCTTGAAAGCTTTGGAAAAAATGGAAGTCATTGAGATCAAAGCAGCTCCGACTCATTCCCATATTCATATTCCTCCGGCAAGTTCCACAGGAAAGATGATCTTGGAAGTAGAGAATGCAGACTGTGGTTACGGCGATCGCATCATTTTGAAAGACATTACTTTGCGTCTGGAACGCGGCAATCACTTGGGCATTGTAGGCTTAAATGGTGCGGGTAAATCGACATTGCTTAAATCTTTAGGCGAACAAATTCCTCTGGTTAATGGCACCATCAAGTGGGGCCACCAAGTTCGACTCTCTTACTTTGCCCAGCACACTCC
>JAGIAF010000089.1:0-1432 GCA_017745015.1 Bdellovibrio sp.
ATTATCGAGTTGTTTAATGACGCTTGTCACAGATCCTTCGTTCTTTTCTAAGATCTCAATAACTTTTCCTGCCAAACCGTAACCTTGAGAGATCAATTGATCCACGCGCGGAGGATCTTCGCCACGCACGAAATCTCCAGATAAAAACTCTCCGGAATCAACAGAACCTGGGGAGATTTCCAGAAACTTTTCCCCAATGACACCGGCTAAGTTGATGAAAAATTTTGAGTCTTTACGGACACTAGTCCAGGCTTTTTTATCGATCGTCACTGTCAAACGCAGCTTAACCTCTTCACCACTTGCCATTTTATAGCCCGGATCAAAAGTAATCGCGCGAACTTTGCCCACTTTAATACCCATCACGCGAACGGGAGATCCCTCTTCGATGCCGCCCGCATAATTGAACATCACATTGAGTTCTTTAGTATTTGAGAAGGGAGAAATAAATCCCATGAAGTAGGCAAAGACGCCAACTAGAATCAAACTAACAAAAGCTAACAACCCTACCTTGGTTTCCACTTTCATAAACGTCCCGCCTACCTAGTAAAGATATGTAAAAGTATAAGACAAAATAAAATCGATCACAATAATTGCGATCGAAGACACGACCACAGTGTTCGTTGTCGCCCGGCCAACTCCGTCGGCACCTTGCTGACAGTTGAACCCGAAATAACATGCCACAAGAGGAATCACTCCCCCGAAGCAAGCTCCTTTGATCATCGCAAAAATGACATCTTTAAACTGCACAAAGCGATGCATGGAGCTTAAAAACATACCTGACGTGAAACCTAAATAGAGTTGGCTGATCATCATCGCCGCGAACAAGCAGGTCATGCTTGAGATCACCGTCAAAAACATTCCGCCCACTACACAGGCCCAGAATCTTGGAACCACAAGATAGTTAATTGGATCAATGCCTAGCATTTTTAGAGCATCCACCTGTTCAGTGATCTGCATAGTTCCCACTTCAGAGGCATAACCAGCGCCCACGCGAGAACTAAGTAACAACGCGGTCACGATAGCCGCCAGTTCACGCAGAATTAATACCGCTGCAAAACCAGGTACCATAGAGTCATTTTGAATGACCAATTTCATATGAAATGATGACTCAAGAATTGTCACAATCGCGGCGAAACAAACACAAAACACAATGATAACAAGGCTGCGATTTCCTACGAAATAAAGCTGTTGGAAGAATTCTTTGCGACGAAATGGCGGAGAGAAAAGCCCTACAAATGTATCAGCTAAAAGAGTGATCATGAGCGATATCCTCTTATTGCCTGCAAAATTATATCACCCAGAAAGCTTGTAAACCAATCCATGACGACAATACAAACCATTGTTGTCACCGCGGTCGCCACCACAGCACGCCCCACTCCCTTAGCACCACCGGATGCGGAGTATCCTTTGTAAGTGCAAATCGTTGCCAAAA
>JAGIAF010000089.1:1442-11512 GCA_017745015.1 Bdellovibrio sp.
GGATTTACAATCGTTGGAATGTGACGGAAATATTCTTCGTAATTTACGCCGGCAAAAAGTTGTCCCAGGAATGCTCCACCAAAGATCGACATCATTAAACCCGCAGCCAGCAAGAAGAAGCTGGAGATAATAATCCCCACAAAACGAGGTGCGATGATTTCTTGCATGGGATCGGCACCTAAGCAGCGAACGGCATCGATTTGTTCAGTTACGCGCATAGTGCCCAATTCTGCAGATGTGTAGGCACCGACTTTTCCGCTCAGCATGAAAGCGATCAACAACGGTCCCACTTCACGGAAAGTAGCACTTGTAGCAAGACCACCTAAAAATCCCAAGGCACCAAATTCTTTAATGGGCAGAGCGAATTGTACAGACATAATCGCGCCGACGAAAAAGCCCGCCATTGCTGTCGTAAAAAATCCGTCTGTTGTGACTTTCCAAATCTGCTCGAAGATTTCGTGGACTTTAATGCGCTTAACAAGAAGCGTGCGCAGAATATTTTTTAGGAAAATCAGCGTTCTACCGATTTCATCCATGATTGAGATAAAATAAGCCATCAGTTCAGCACCTCAGCAAGGAAATCCTTCACCAAGGGGTGCTGTGATTTCTTCAGTTCATCGGGAGTTCCCATCTCTACAATCTGCCCCTTATCAAGAACGATAATGCGATCAGCAATAGTCAGGGCACAATTCATATCGTGGCTTACCACCATAGAAGTGGTCTTCAGCTCTCGAGAAAGATCCAGAATAAGTTGATTTACCGCGGTCGTTGTCACGGGATCAAGGCCAGTTGTTGGCTCGTCGAAAAGAAGAATTCTTGGTTCTAGTGCAATCGTTCGCGCAAGACTCGCACGCTTTTGCATGCCGTATGAAATTTGCGCCGGTCTTTTATTTTCAACTCCATGAAGTTGCACTAAACGCAGTGCTTTTGAAACTTTATTGCGAATTTCTTCTTCGGAAAGCTGATAGTGACGTCTTAAACCAAATGCGACATTTTCATAGATAGAAAGCGAATCAAAAAGAGCCGGATGCTGAAAAACCATACCGCATTTTTTTCGAATAGGAAGGTATTGGTCTTCGGAGAATTTAGATACCTCTTCATTGTCGATCCAAATTTCTCCTTCATCTGGAGTCATTAAACCAACTATGTTTTTAAGCAGAACAGACTTACCCGTTCCCGAAGTTCCAAGAATGAAAACGATTTCGCCTTCGCGGATCTTTGCAGAAAGCCCGTTAAGAACAGTACGAGTGCCAAATCTTTTAACGATTCCCTTAAACTCTATCACTTCAAAAGCTTAAGGTGCGAATAGAACTTGGGTCAAGGCATCGCTGTGAGAGGACCTTCAAGCTGGCCGCGTACAAATTGTCTGACTCGTGGATCTTCATGGACTCTTGTTTCTTCAGGGGTTCCTGTGATGAGAATTTCCTGATCAACGACCATCGCAATTCGATCCGCCATTTGATAGGCACGATTCATATCATTTGTAATAGCGATCACTGTGGAATTGTTTTTCTTCTTTAAATCCATGATGAGTTCTACGATGCGCTTTGAAGTGATCGGATCAAGTCCCGCAGTGGGATCATCATAGAAAATAATTTCTGGATCAAGAGCCAGTGCGCGTGCAATGCCCAAGCGTTTTTGCATACCACCGCTAATCTCATCAGGAAACAAATCACGCGCGTGAGGAATTCCTACGGCATCCAAAAAGTGCTCAGCTTTTTTTGTGATTTCCCACTCCGTTAGTGCTGTCGTTTCACGCAACGGAAAACAAATATTCTCAATACAAGTCAGGGAATCAAAGAGGGCATTTTTTTGAAATAAAACTCCCATCTTTTTAAGCAGTGGAAGTCGCTGCTTATTGCCTAGCGTCAACCATTCCTGCTGTTCAATAAAAACTTTGCCATATTGCGGAGTTACAAGACCAGAAAGAGTCTTCAGTAGCGTTGTTTTTCCCTGCCCACTGGGGCCCACAATTACGAATGCTTCGCCGGACTTGATTTCCAAATTAACGGACTTCAAAACCACCTGTGAATCAAAAGACACAGTCACATCTTGTAGGCGTACAATGCTCATAGGATTCCTACCCATCAAGGGCTTCAAAGTTGCTGCCGATACGAGCCTCGCAGGAGTTCTGCGCCGAGCGGTATCCCTTGTCTATATCCTTGATTTGATATTGAATGGGTCATCGCACGCAAGTTTTAATTTTTATCATTCATTCTAGTTAGTATCAGCTCTTTAGAACTGTTCAGTAGTAAGGAAGTAAAATGAATATTCATGAGTATCAGGCAAAAGAAGTCTTGAGAAAGTTCGGAGTAGCAACGCTTAAAGGTAAGCTAGCTCACTCACCAGAAGAAGCTGTGGCTGCAGCTAAAGAAATCGGCGGAAGTGTTTGGGTTGTTAAAGCTCAAATCCACGCTGGTGGTCGCGGTAAAGGCGGCGGTGTTAAAGTTGCCAAGTCTTTGGACGAAGTTGCGGACTACACTAAAAAAATGATTGGCATGACTTTGGTAACTCACCAAACAGGCCCAGAAGGTAAAGTTGTTCAAAAAGTTTTCATCGAACAAGGTTGCAATATCGCTAAAGAATATTACGTCGCTTGCTTGATCGACCGTGCAACTGGAAGAGCTGCAATGATGGCTTCTTCTGAAGGTGGTATGGACATCGAGGAAGTTGCTGAACACAATCCAAACGCGATCATCAAGGTCGACATCGATCCAACTGTTGGTTTGATGCCGTTCCAAGCTCGCGAATTGGCATTCAAAATCGGTATGGCTCCAGAGATCGTAAACAAAGCTACGAAATTCTTCACGGGTCTTTACAACGCGTTCATCGCAACTGATTGCTCTATCGCAGAGATCAATCCTCTAGTTGTTACTAAAGAGAACGACGTTCTTTGCTTAGATGCTAAAATGAACTTCGATTCAAACTCATTGTTCAGACATCCAGACATCGTTGAAATGCGCGACTTGAACGAAGAAGAACCTTCTGAAATTGAAGCTTCCAAATTCGACCTAGCGTTCATCAAACTTGATGGTAACATCGGTTGCTTGGTAAACGGTGCGGGTCTTGCGATGGCGACTTTGGACATCATCAAATTACATGGCGCTGAGCCTGCAAACTTCTTGGACGTTGGCGGCGGCGCTAACAAAGAAAAAGTAACTGAAGCGTTCAAAATCATCCTTAAAGACAAGAACGTTAAGGGCATCTTGGTTAACATCTTCGGTGGTATCATGAAATGTGACATCATCGCTGAGGGCGTAATCGCGGCTTCTAAAGAATTGGGCTTGAAAGTTCCATTGGTTGTTCGCCTTGAAGGCACAAACGTAGAACTTGGTAAAAAAATGTTGAAAGAGTCTGGCTTGAACATCACTCCAGCCGACAATCTTACTGATGCAGCTAAAAAGATCGTTGCTGCGATTAAAGGATAATTGAACATGGCAATTCTTATTAACAAAAACACTAAAGTAATCTGCCAAGGTTTCACAGGCGCTCAAGGTACTTTCCACTCTGAGCAAGCATTGGCATACGGAACTAAAATGGTTGGTGGCGTGACTCCGGGTAAAGGCGGCACGACTCACATCGGTCTTCCAGTGTTCAACACTGTGAAAGAAGCTAAAGCAGCTACTGGTTGCAACGCTTCTGTGATCTTCGTTCCACCTCCATTCGCTGCGGACTCTATCATGGAAGCAGTTGATGCTGATTTGGATCTAGTGATCTGTATCACAGAAGGCATCCCAGTTCTTGATATGGTTAAAGTAAAAGAATACATGAAGGGTAAACGCACTCGCTTGATCGGTCCAAACTGCCCGGGCGTTATCACTCCAGGTGAATGCAAAATCGGTATCATGCCAGGTCACATCCATAAGCAAGGTCGTATCGGCGTTCTTTCACGCTCTGGTACATTGACTTACGAAGCTGTTGGTCAATTGACGGCTCTTGGTATCGGCCAATCTACTTGCGTAGGTATCGGTGGTGACCCAGTGAACGGAACAAACTTCATCGACGTTTTGAAATTGTTCAATGAAGATCCAGACACTGATGGCGTTATCATGATCGGTGAAATCGGTGGTTCGGCAGAAGAAGAAGCTGCTGAATACATCAAAAATCACTTCAAAAAACCTGTAACTGCGTTCATCGCGGGTGCTGCGGCTCCTGCTGGTAAACGTATGGGTCACGCTGGTGCGATCATCAGCGGCGGCAAAGGTACAGCTGAAGCGAAATTCGCGGCTCTTGAAGCTGCTGGTTGCAAAATCTCTCGCTCCCCTGCAGACATGGGAACGACGATGCAATCCATGCTTAAAAAGTAGTTTTTAATTTTGGTTAAAAACAAAAACCCACGGTGCTGAACCGTGGGTTTTTTTATGTCTCAGACTAGAGGTTATAGTCAGGATCTCGGCGATATCCCCAGAACGGATCCAAATCACCTGCATCACGCATTTTCTTCTGTTTGTATTTTTCCAGATGCTCACCGATCAAATATGGATTGAGAATTGTCTCCTTTGAAATCACCGCATCGGTTACCGTATTCGCCGCCGGTGCCTCAGAGGTTGCGCGCTTGAATGCTAGTATCGGTTTTCCGAATTGTTTCTGTTTAAATGAATTCAAACTTCCGTTGTCATTTACGAATTCAAATTTTGAGTGCATGACTGAAGATTTCCCCGTGGGATTCCATTTCTCGCGTACGAAAGGCTCTTTTAAACCTTTGCGCAAAGCTCGCAGCACATGAACCTTCAAAATAGAATCTTCAGACGAAACCTTCAGATGATCGCCAAGAAGTTTGCCCTGAACATCCACCTCGAACTCAACAAACACGATTCCAAAATGATTGTATTGGGCAAGCAGTGAATCAAAAATTAGATGACTGTCGATGCGTTCATAGACCTGTCGGAAGAATTCCCATTGATCGTTCTCGCCAATGAAATTGTCGCTACCTATTAGGTAGCTCGCTGAATCTGTATAATCACCCCATGAAGCAAAGCCATCGCCAGTGCTCATTCCCTTGCTTGCCGAACCCGCAATATAATCCTGACCAAAGAGTTGGATTTGCTTTCCGGAGGAAGAACTTTTACCGGACTTCCTTGGTACATCTCGCTGATCTGTACTTGCGGCACTGGTCATTTTTTTTGCTTGCACAGAATGAACTTCAAAATCGATCACTTCTTTAGTGATCTTGGGCGGAGCTTCCACAAAATGACTGCACTCGATCATCAAAAGGATCGCAAGCCCATGCAGAACAATCGAATATCCCAACCAGCGTGAATTCATGGACTAAGCCTAGACCTTAATCCATAGGCACTCAAGCGTTCCCACGACTATTCCGAGAAGTTAACATGCATTTTCTTCGCACCACGTTGTTACTCACCATCACATTTTCTTCCTGGTTTGCTTCGGCAGAACAGTTAACTGAATTTGGCCTCGGCCTTACCGGTGAGCAAATGACTCAGCAGGGTTTTCGCTCGAAGATTCGCGATGATTATCAGGTATTCGAACTGAAAGACGATTCATCTCGACAGAAAGTTATTGCCGCTAAAAACGACTACGTGGCCTATTTGAAGACGACCGCCAGTGCAGGCAGCGTCAGTTACACAAAACTTGATCAATCGGGAAAAGTTTTAAATCAAACGCATTGCTTGCGCGAAGCCAATGCTTCATTACGCTATAGTTGTACCACAGTTTCCCATAACTATTGCCATACGCTTTTTAATAAAATGGATAAGGGTGTCTTTGCCAAAGTGAAGGAATGCAGTTCGATTTTGAACTCAATTCCCTATAATTCGCAAGAGATTAGCACTGCTCAAAAGAATGCTTTGAAAGTATTTGAGTCATCTTTTGCTACGACAGCAAGTATTTATAAATCTCAAATTCCAGAGACCATCAACTCACTTGAACAGCTTTTAAATGACTTTGCGTCTTGTTCAGCTCTGAAGGATAAGCTTGCCCCGGCTGATAAAGCAGACAGTGCTGCGAAGTCTTCTGTAAAAGAATCCGCAGCGGTAAAATAAACTACTTACATTTAAGACCGGCTTCGTTACCTTCGCTGCGGAAATCGAAGTACACACGCGCATCCAAATCATTGATAAACAACTGACCGGTGTAAGTGCCATTCGCTTGCGGGAACAATTGCAAGTACACGCCCCCTTGAGTTGCGTCACCACGCATATCCCCGTGGTTGCCATTAGTTAGAGGCGACAAAACGATCGCTGTTTTATAGATTTGATGAGATCTTTCAGGTTGCACTTCCAAAGATGCTTGAATTTGATTCCAACCAATCCATGGGTTTTGGGGGTCTACGGATCTTTCGAATTGAATACGAACGGCCGCTTCGTGACCAATTGTAGTACATTTAAGTGACGTGATCGACGCCATCGCTGGCAAAGCCATTATAGAAAACAAAGCAGAGATAAGAATTTTCATAATAAACCCCTCAATTGAACTCCCGTTTATCCCCTCCCCTGGCGGGAATCAAGGGGGTTTTTCAATTAAAAACTCATTGAGAATATAGGGCCTTTGAGGAGATATAGTTTGAATTGATAGTTTAATCTGGCGCAATAGATTTTACCTATAACGACTATCGAAACACAATATTGGAACAAACCCCGCTTTTGGCCGAATCTTACTTTAACCAAGGAGATCGCCCATGCGCTCTTATAATGAGTTTCTCAAAACCAAACAAGATGAAGCCCCTTTATTACAAGCAGCCCGTGCTGGCGACATGGGACGAATTGCCCGCGAAATATTAGCGGGAGCCAATCTCGAAGAAAAGAACCATCGCGGTTATACGGCTTTAATGCTCGCTGTTTACAACGGTAACTACGACGCAGCTCTTTTATTAATTGAAGCCGGCGCCGATGTGAATTCCTCTGATAAAGGTGGCAATACAATCCTGATGGGAGCTGCCTTTAAAGGACATCGTGATCTGGTATTCCTGCTTTTAAAATCCGGCGCACACCCCAATGATCGCAACTATGCAAATCAAACCGCTCTGGATTTCGCAAAAACCTTCGGTCGTTCCGAAGTTATTCCGCTCATCGAAAATCATGCGCGCCCTTTGAATTTCTTTGAGCGCGCAACTCACTTTGTTTCATTTTTTTATAACCAAATTTCTTACCGCTTTAAAAGTATCTAAGGAGACCACCAATGAAGAACGTTAAAACCATGACTACGGCGGCTGGCGCGCCCATCCCAGAAAATCAACACTCACAAACAGCGGGCCCTCGCGGTCCGGTGCTTCTGCAAGACATGCACTTAATCGAAAAACTTGCGCACTTTGCTCGCGAACGTATTCCAGAACGTGTAGTCCACGCGAAAGGATCCGGTGCTTATGGAACGCTTACAATCACTCATGACATCTCTCGTTTCTCCAAAGCCAAAGTCTTCTCTGAAATCGGTAAAAAAACTGAGCTCTTCCTGCGCTTCTCGACTGTGGCCGGTGAAAAAGGCAGCGCCGATACAGAGCGCGACCCGCGTGGATTTGCGATTAAATTCTACACTGAAGAGGGCAACTGGGATTTGGTTGGTAACAACACTCCTGTGTTCTTTGAACGCGATCCTTTAAAATTCTCTGACTTCATTCACTCGCAAAAACGCGATCCTCAGACTGGATATAAAAATGCAAGACGTATGTGGGACTACTGGCAATTCGCTCCCGAAGCTCTTCACCAAATTACAATTCTATTTAGCGATCGCGGGACCCCTGATGGTTATCGCTTTATGAATGGCTATGGCAGCCACACCTTCAGCTTAATCAATGCAAAGAACGAACGCTTCTGGGTAAAGTTTCATTTCAAATCTTTGCAAGGAATTAAAAACCTTCCGGCAGATAAAGCTCAAGCTTTGGCTGGCTCGGATCCCGATTATGCCGGACGTGACCTCTTTGAAGCTGTTGAGCGCAAAGACTTTCCACGTTGGGCATTGAAAATTCAAGTTATGCCAGAGGCCGATGCCGCGACTTACAAAGTAAATCCTTTTGATCTCACCAAAGTGTGGAATCACCGCGATTATCCTTTGATTGATGTCGGCATTATGGAGCTAAATCGCAATCCAGAAAACTACTTCGCCGAAGTTGAACAGGCGGCATTCTCTCCAGCCAACGTTGTCCCGGGTATTGGATTTTCACCTGACAAAATGCTGCAAGCGCGTCTGTTTAGTTATCCAGATGCCCAACGCTATCGTCTGGGTGTGAATTATCAATTTTTACCCGTGAATCGTGCGCATGCGCCAGTAAATACGTATCATAGAGACGGCAGTATGCGTTTCGATGGCAACTCTGGCAGACAAGACAATTACGAGCCCAACGGATTTGGGGGCCCAATACAGAATCCGGCGTATGCAGAGCCACCATTAAAATTGGAAGGTGATGTGGATCGCTACAACGCTCATCAAGACAATGATGATTTCTCTCAAGCCGGTGATTTGTATCGCTTGCTAAGTGCTGAAGAAAAAGATCGCCTCACGACGAATATCGCCAATGCGATGAAAGGTGTGGAACACGAGATCTTGCGCCCCAATATTCATCACTTTGCACTCTGTGACCTTGATTACGGAACGACCATCGCACGCAAAGTTGGCATTAAACTTTAAACGAAGAGGATGTCATGAACAAAAAATATGGATGGAAGATATTTGCCGGAATTATTGGATACTATCTCGTTCGTGACATCACTCTGTACGTCGTAATTCCCTATCTGATCATAAAATCCGTCTAAAGTTTGTACAGCTTCGTATTGTTTTCTCTAGGCGTCCGAAGGGAGCCTAAGCTTTGAGAATTTCTGGTATATTTCCTCCGTCATGAACAAATGGATCTTTGCTGCAATTTTTTTATTGGTGGGATGTACGAATTCTCAAAACTCCTCAGTGGTTTCACCCTCTGGCGAGGCCGTGATTTACGGAGAAGATTCGCGCACAGAGGTCAGCCGCAACGATGTTGCGTATACTTTAGCGCAAGCAACAGCACAGTTTGTCAATACCGCGATGACGCATTTTTATAGTTTAGGTGAAAGCTATCCTCTTTGCAAAAATGAACGTTTTCAAAATCAAACTCTGTTGGGATTTTGCTCGGGTGTGTTGATTGCACCAGACAAAGTTTTAACAGCTGCTCACTGCGTGGATGATGAAGAACGTTGTGAGTTCGGACAAATCGTTTTTGGTAGATCACTAGAGAATCCGAATCCACCGACCTACAACTGCAAGTCCGTTGTTAAAATCGATACGAAAATGGATTACGCAATTATCGAGCTTGATCGCACAGTGACTGACGCCACTCCGGTGACAATCTCTTCGCGCACGGAGATCACAATTGGCGAACCCGTATTAAGCTTATCTTATCCGTTGGGCTTGCCGCTGAAACAGGATAAGGGCCATATCACCGCCACTGATTTCCTGGGTAATTCTGACTACATCAAAGCCAATGTCGATACGTTTTCAGCTAGCTCAGGCTCCCCACTTTTTGATCGCCATGGAGAACTCATTGGCATTCTTAACCGCGGTGAAGAAGACATTCTTGAGGATGATATTTATCGAGTAAAAACCCAAGGGGGTTGCGTCAACTTCAAGCGCTGCAAAGACGGTCAATGCAAAGGCGAAACATTCCTCAAAGCCTCACTGATCAGCGACAAATTCTAAACTGTACTTGACCAAAACCCGCCCGAATTGAATGCTGGCTGATATGACAAATACACCAGCTCAAAAAATTGAATTCCTAAAAAAATGGCTCGCTCAAGATGTCTTCCCTCTTTGGAATGACAAAGGTATCGATCGCATTCGCGGTGGCTTCGTAGAAAGTCTGACTTTCGAAGGGGAGCCGATGGATCTTCCTCGTCGTGCGATGGTACAATCTCGCCAGATCTATTCTTTCCTGACAGGACTTCGTTTGGGAAGCGTCTCTAAGGAAGTTGCTACTGCAGCGATTGAGCAAGGAACCAAGTACATGGTGGAGAAATTCTCTGAGCCTTCTGGTGCTTTCATTTACTCAGTTAATCCCGATGGCACTCCAAAAAGTAAAAATCCCGATCTTTACACACAAGCTTTCGCTTTGTTTGGACTTGCCCAAGCTTACACTTTAAATCCACAGG
>JAGIAF010000008.1 GCA_017745015.1 Bdellovibrio sp.
ACAACGGGTTTACACTTCCGTGAAGTCGATCTTTTGATGAAGGTTCTCAATAAACTGATCGAAAGCGGCGGCAGCGTCGTCGTCGTCGAGCACAACTTAGACGTCATCAGAGGCTCGGATTATGTTATTGACCTCGGCCCTGAAGCAGGTAAAAAAGGCGGAAACATTGTCGCCACAGGCTCGCCAGATGATGTCATGAAGGTGAAGAAGAGTCTTACCGGCCAATACTTGAAACGCTACATCGACGGCCACACCTAACCGCGAATTGGAAATACTGAATGTTACCTGAAATCAAAAAGCTTATCGCGGAACTGAAACCCTACAAAAAAAGACTGTCGATTGTTGCAGTCACCGGGGTCACAAACGCGGCAGCAACGGCTTATATTGCCTTTTTAACTAAGATTTTGTTCGACGCTCTTTCCTCTAAAAATCACGCGGAGCTCGTAAGACAAGTACCCATCGTAATTGGCCTGGGTCTGTTGCAAGCTGGCGCACGCTATTACCACATCTACAACATGAATGTGGTTGCAGAGAGCGTTGTGGCGTCCATTCGCGAGAAGCTGCAAAGCAAATTCATGCGCTTGAATCTCTCCTTCCATAACAGTTACCATACGGGCTCCGGCGGCCTGATTAGCCGTATCTTGAATGATATTAAAACGATTCAAGACGGCTTGCGTGTTGTCGCCGACATTTGTCTTTACCCACTCTTATTGATTGGTCTATTGATCAACCTGTTCGTCATCGATTGGAAGTTAACGTTCGCGTTAATGATCATCGTACCGATCATCGGTATGATCTTAAAATCTATCGCCCGCAGCATGCGTAAGTACATTCCACAAGAGCGCGAAGTCCTTGAGTACATGACATCAACCATCAAAGAAAGTCTTGATGGTGTTCGCATCATTCAGTCATTCAATCTTGAAAACGACATGGCTAAACGCCTGCACGATGACTCTGAAAAGTATCTGCACATCCGTAAAACTGTTTACAAGCGCCAAGAAGCTGGGGGCCCGGCTACTGAATTTATCGCTACAGCCGTTATCCCTTTGATTCTTCTTTATAACAGCTACGAGATCGCAGCTGGTCGCGGGACTGCTGGTAACTTCATCGGTTTTGCAGCCTCTTTGCTGGGTATCAATGCTCCGATCAAAAAGATCCAAGAAGCCTACGTTCGCATTCAAGAAGTTGTGATTTCAATTCGTCGTATTTTTGAAATCATTGACAGCAAGGCCGAAGTTCCTGAAGTAGCGAATCCAATTCCATTCCCAAAAGACTGGAAAAAGATCACATACAAAAACGTAAGCTTCACATATGGCAAGGAAATGATTCTTAAGAATGTAAATCTTGAGATCAATCGCGGTGAGGTGGTCGCCCTCGTAGGCGCCAGCGGCAGTGGTAAATCCACAATCGTCAACTTGCTTGAAAGATTCTTCGATGCCACCTCCGGTGAAATCCTGATCGATGGCGTAAATATTCATGATATGGGCCTTAAGGATCTGCGTCGCAACGTCGCCCTGGTAACTCAAGACGTCTTCTTGTTCAGTGATACAATAGAGAAGAATATCTGGGCTGGTGATTACAGCAAAGGTCGAGAAGGTATTCAACACATGGCAAAACTTGCCAATGCCCACGACTTCATTATGAAAACGCCTAAGGGCTATCAGAGCCGCGTTGGTGATCGCGGAAACTTGCTTTCTGGCGGTGAAAAACAGCGCATCAGCATTGCGCGGGCGATGTTTAAAGATGCTCCGATTTTGATCTTGGACGAAGCCACCAGCGCACTAGATACGGCAAGCGAAATTGAAGTGCAAAAAGGTATCGATCATTTGATGGAAGGTCGTACGGCTCTAGTTATTGCCCACAGACTTTCTACAATCCAAAAGGCCGATAAAATTGTTGTGATGAAATCCGGTGAAATCGTTGAAGTCGGCACTCACCAAAGCTTGTTGTCACTTCAAGGCGAGTACCACAAGTTCCATAACCTTCAGCATTCCTAGTTTGAGCGGGGCAGATCTTTTTTGAACTGCTCCGAAATCCACGTCATCGCATAAGGCATTCTGCAAACCCAATAGCTTCCAGCATGGGAGTTGCAATCCTTATGCGTATCGCAGACCGCTTTTTGATCACAGTCTTTGATCCCAATTTCAAATTCTGGATGAGCTTTCGCCAGTTCCTCGATAAATAATTTTGTGTCCGGTGTAGTCTTCAAAAACGCGTCCGTAGAACCCATCTCCAAACGATAGTTTTTAAATGGCAAGCAACGATCGCTGCCTGGCTTTTTCAGCCTCTGGCAAATATGACGGGCACTGCGTGCCTCAAAGTCTTTACCAACGCCATAGGAATAGTAGTCTTCTTTCGGTTCATTGCTGTTGCTTCCTGGCGTCCAAATTTCCTTTGGCGTGCGGAAGACGGGACTGAATGACATTACCGTTGAAAACTCTTTTGGATTACTCAGGCCCAATTGCAAAGCGCCGTTACCGCCCATCGAAATTCCAAACAGCGCACGCATGTCTGGATTATTCCTATAAACCGGCCATGCCTTTTCAATATGAGCCACAAAGTCTTTGGTGACCATATCTGCCGTGCGAACTTTCGAAATTGCACCATTCATCCAATAGTTATTACCACCACTCGGTGCAAAGATCAGAAATGGTTGCGCACCTTTTGCGACCACGTCATTCAAAATCTCAACACCGTCAGTGTAAGCCAAAGAATCTTTATCTCCGCCACGACCGTGCAGAAAAATCGCATAGGGATAAAGTGTCGAATTTTTATTCGTGAAGCCTGGAGGTACAATGACATCAAACTCTACTTTCTTACCAAGGCTTCCTGAATGAAAAGTCGTTGTGAAACACATCGCCTTTGTCACAGGAGCTTCTAATTTTTTCGGATCTAGTGGTAGGCACTTCTCCGAATTTGCGGAAGTGATTGTCGAAATCAAACTAAGTAAGAAGAAAGAAAATAGACATTTCATATTCTTCAACAATAACACACCTGCATTTCGTTTCAATTCGAGGCGTCTTGTAAGTGCATGATTTAATTCAAATTTGGAATCCATACGTTAGGTTTGTTAACGATTTCATCTCGATCAAGGTCCGGGATTGCATGAATTTTCGACAGAACCCTTAAGTCCGTCTAGTTTCTTGACGATAAAAATATCGACAGTTTGAAAGTCACTGAATTGAAAGGAACGGATTTATGATTAATTGGGATGAGTTTGAACATATACATGTCATCAAAAAACTCAAACATATCCTCGGCGCTTGGTGGAATATCGACGTTGTCTTCACTGACGAGCGTGGTGCACTAAGAGGTTATGATTCAGGTAAGGCTTCTTTTAGCAATCCTGCGATCGCTTCTCTAGTTAATAAAGAAGCTGGTCAAGCAAGCATCGCTGAGCTAGTAACTAAATCTTTGGATGATCTTCGCACTTCTCAAAATCGCTACTCACTTCGCAAGTGGGACATGGTTGGCTTTGATGTAGGTGTCTTCCCGATCATGATCGACAATGACTGTGTAGGCACAGTTGTCGCGATGGGTTTCTTCCGCGAAGCAAACTTCACTGCTCGTATGTCTGAAATCCGCGAACGTCTTGCGGCTTTCGGTATGTCTGGCGAAGTTATCGAAAAATGCTTAGGCAAATTGAAGTTCTTGGACGACCAAGAGCGCACTCACTTCTCTGAAGTTTGTGAACTAGTTGCTCAAGAGATCGTGACTCTTCACCTTGAGATCTCTTCTCGTGAAGATCGCATCAAAGAATTGAATAAAGAACTTGGCAACAGATTTAAATACGACAACATGATCGGTAAATCTAAGCCAATGCAATCTTTGTACGCTTTGCTTGATAAAATCAAAGGTGCAGATTCAACAGTTCTAGTTCAAGGTGAAAACGGTACTGGTAAAGAGTTGATCGCTAAATCGATCCACTACAACTCCAACCGTAAGGACAAACCTTTCGTTATCCAGAACTGTTCTGCATTCAATGACAATCTATTGGAATCAGAATTGTTCGGTCACATCAAAGGTTCCTTCACTGGCGCTTTGAAAGACAAAAAAGGTCTTTTCGAAATGGCAGATAAAGGTACATTCTTCCTGGATGAGATCGGTGATACTTCACCACAAATGCAAGTTAAGCTTCTTCGCGTATTGCAAGAAGGTACTTTCATGCCAGTGGGTGCAACTGAATCTAGAAAAGTGGACGTTCGTATCGTTGCGGCGACGAATAGAAACCTTAAAGAGATGGTTGAGCAAGGTACATTCCGTGAAGACTTGTACTATCGCTTGAATGTCATCAACATCCGCGTTCCGCCTCTTCGTGAAAGAAAAGAAGACATCCCGTTCTTGACGGACTTCTTCTTGAACAAGATTCATGAGCAACAAGGTGGTGCAAAACACCAATTGACTAAACGTGCTCTTGAAAAATTGTACGACTATCCATGGCCAGGTAACGTGCGTGAATTGCAAAATGAAATCGAAAGACTTTGTGTCCTTTCCGGTGAAGAACCAAAATTGATGGCAGAATTGCTTTCACCAAAAATTTTGGAAGCTGGCGAGAAGAACAAAGTTCAAGGTTCTCGTTTGCAAGGTAAGTTGAAAGATGCTTTGGAAGATCTAGAGCGCGAAATGATCCGCGAAGGTCTTCGCCGCACAGGTTGGAATAAGTCTAAGCTTGCAAAAGAGCTTGGTATCAGCCGTGCCGGTCTTATCATGAAAGTCGAAAAATACGGCTTGGATAAGCGTAAGATCGCTCGCTAATCAGGCGCTGATTTTGGGCAGCAGGCCTAAAATTATTACCTGTTTGAACTAAAAATAGAGGGCTTTGAAGGGATACTTCAAAGCCCTTTTTCGTTGCTCCCATACATCCTAAATTTATGAAATGACTGGATAATTCAAACACCGTCTCATGTTGGTACTGTTCTTGTATAGACCCTTCTGTGTACGCGAACGTTAAGGGGTAAGTGGTATATGCAGAGTACAACGTTGGATTCGTCATTTGTGAATCGCTTGAAACAGCTTTTGGCGAGCCGCTATGGGAAGGGTTTGCAGATCCGTCAGCTGATGGATTTGTCTGAAGTACAGCCAGGGGAAGACACCTACACTCGCGGTCGTGACTTTCACGTTCCAATTAAAGTGAACGGTGCATTGCTTGGCACGGCAGTAGTTCCTGGAGCCGATGATCTGAATGATGAAAAACGCCAAGGCGTCACTCAGTTGATTCGCATGGTTTTGGAACCTGCGATGTACAAATGGTACCTTGATCAAAAAGAAGCAAACCTTGCAGAGATCAGCAAAGCAAATTTCGAAATCGAAAACTTGCACGTTTTCGGTGATGACAAGCTTCCGTCCATTGATGAGCTTTTGACCGACAAATCAGATGAACTCGCCAAAGGTCTAAGTAACCAACTGATTTCCCATTTGATCCACTTGGAAGGCAGCAACCAAACAACCAACAAGAAGGTTGCTTTGCAATTGCACGAAATGACGGGCCGTTGGGCCTTCGTTCCTTTCAACGATATCAAAGGTCAACTTCACTCCTCTTTTGACATCGCAAAAATGGGTGAAATGACAATCTTCATCGAAAATCTTGAAGACTTGAACGCAGCTGAACAGGAATTATTGATGGACTATCTCTCTGAAGAACATTCTTCTGACGAACCATTGATTATTACGAGCTCTAAATTGAGCATCGACCAACTTGCGAAGCTTGAAGCGATGTCCTCAAACCTTGTCGACGAAGTTTCTGTAAATTGCTTCGAAGTAGACCGCGCTCCATTGACGACACAGAACCTCAAAGAAGTCTTGGAACTCTTCTTTATGAAGGATTCCACACTCGACGCATAGGACTTTAATCCTTGAAAATCATCTGAGTGTCTGTGAGACTTTTCTTATGGTCACTCATGATGAATTTTTAGTTCCATTTTTAAGTCGTTCTCTTTCTTCAAACTCCTACAAAGTTTTCTCTTTGGCTGGAGACGCATCCAATCGCCGCTATTACCGCGTGGTGCTTGATAACCAATCTTGGGTTTTGATGCGTTGGGAACCTTTCGATCCGAACAACTACCCGTTCCTTTCTGTTTTAAATCATTTCGCAAAAAATGGTGTGAACGTTCCAAAGATCGTTTCCATGTCTCCCGAAGAAGGCCTGGTGCTTTTGGAAGACCTTGGCGATTTGATGTTAGAAAGAAAGTTCTGGGAAAGCCAAAGCCATGAATCTTCCATGGAGTGGTACAAACTTTCCGTGGATGAACTTATCAAAATTCACTACACAGCAACAAACGACAAGTCGGATTGTTCTGCATTCAAAATTAAATTCGATACAGAGAAGTTCTTGTGGGAAATGAACTACGGCAAAGACAACTTGCTTGCCGGCGTGCTTAAGTTTCCATTCAACGATAAATCGAACAAAGAGATCTCAGATATTTTCTTGGATGTTTGCTCAAAACTTGATGCAGAACCAAAGCGTATCGCACACCGCGACTACCACTCTCGCAACGTGATGATCAAACTTGATAAAGTGCATGTAATCGACTTCCAAGATGCGCGTTTGGGACCGATCCAGTACGATCTTGTCAGTTTGATGCGTGACTCTTACGTCGATATGAGTGACGAGATGGCGCAGCAGTTGACTAATTATTACCTTGAAAGAGCTAAACCATTCTTGCCGAAGGATTTCTCTCGCGAGCACTTTGATCGCATGTACGAACTGCAATCGATCCAACGTTGCTTCAAAGCTTGCGGCAGCTTCGCAAGCTTCTATCACCAACGCGAAGACCGTCGCTACTTGAAGTATCTTTCAGGAACTTTGCGTCGCGTGATGAAGGCGATCAACGAATTCCCTGAATACAAAGTCTTTGCAGATATCTTGATCGATTCTGGCGCCCTAGAAAGAAAGTACGAATCTCTATGAATGTGATGTTGCTTGCGGCGGGTGAAGGCACACGTCTTCGCCCTTATACGAATCAATTGCCAAAGCCGGCAATTCCTTTTTTAACTCTGCCGCTTGCAGCTCATTCCTTAGGATTTTTGCAAGATCTTCCGCTCAACAAACTGGTAGTGAATACCTATCACCTGCCAAACAAAATCCACACACTTTTCAACAACCTTTCTCACGGAGCTAAAGAGCTTATTTTCTCTGATGAAAAAGGCGAGATCTTGGGAAGCGGTGGCGGTCTAAGCAAAGCACGCTCACACTTCCAAGGTGGCGGCGATTTCTTGATGATGAACGCTGATGAAGTCATTCTTCCAAAAGACTCCGAAGTTCTTAGCAAAGCCATTCAGCAGCACAAATCCTCTGGAGCTCTTGCGACAATCTTAGTGATGAAACATCCTGAAGTCGGCACTCAGTTTGGCGGCGTTTGGGCTGATGACTCACTGACAGTAAAAGGCTTCGGAAAATCTGTAGTGGCTGGTTCCACTCACGGTTGGCATTTCATTGGCGTACAAATTCTTTCAGACAGAGTCTTTAAGTATCTGCCTGAAACTGGCGTTTCAAATATTCTTTATGACGGCTTGGTTGCTGGAATTGCCGACGGCCAGAAGGTTCAAGTCTTTCCATTCGAATGCACTTGGTTTGAAACCGGAAATCCAAAGGATTTCCTTGAAGCTTCGAAACACTCTCTGGAGATTCTGATGGGACCCAACTCCCCAGAGAAAAGTGCTCTTCAAAAGACTTTCCAAAAGTTTGCGAATTCCAAATTGCGTACTCAAAATTTCTCCAATGCGTTGATGCACTTCTCTGCAGAAGCGATCATCGATACCTCATCGAAATATTCTGGAATTGTCTGTGTAGGTTCGGGAAGTTCGATTGCGGAAGGTTGCAACTTGGAGAATGTCATCGTCGGCGACGGAGTCCATGTGACGGCCGGAACTGCGGCCGCCAACACAATGTTACTTTAAGACTATTTTTTCAAATTGAAATCGCCAATACCGAAGAATGAGTCTTGGCTTTCTTTCACTTTATATCTGCGATTCATCATCAAGAAAATACTATCAGCGGCGACACCAATAGGTTCGCCGTTATAGTTCTTAGACATACCGGCAGCCAAACTTGAAGGATCCCGATTTAAAAGACTCTTACCGGAACCATAGCCACCGGCTGCGTAGGCACCATCAGCACCCCCAGATCCTGACTCAGAACCGGAGCCACCACCGGCCCCGCCTCCGCCCTCTTCATAGCCGTTAGAGGCAGTTTGAGAGCCTATCTTAATTTTCTCGAGACCTTTCTTTTCAATCTGTGCATAAGCAGCCATCGCTGCGTCCACAGCACCTTTTGGAATACCAGCCGCCTCCATTGCCGCAGGGGAAGTCATATCAGAAATATTGTATGACTTTCCATCGGGAGTTGTAACTTTCGTAGCTGAGGAGTTAACTAGCCCTTGCGATTTCAACGAGCTCAACCCTGCCTCTGCTTTTTTTAAATAGCTATCGCCCATCGAAGACAGGCTCGAGCTACTCGTTCCTGCAGTAGGATCATAGTTCCCTGTGCTATAAGCATCTGTTAAACCGGCTGTATACCCAGCGTCTGCGGCTTTGTTACCATGCTCGTTACCTTGCATCATGGATTGAATTCCCATGATTGTATAGAGAGCGACTTTTGCACAAGCTCCAGCATGCCCATCTGAGCAAGGTGAAACGTTAGCAGCTGCAATTGTGAACTCTGCAGCGCTCGCCATATAAGATAGTACTTGGCCAGTTTTATTTTCTTTCGCGGCATTGTTAGATGCTTGATTTACCGAAGGATTAACAGTCTTTACAGCGGTACCCTCCACGCCGGATGTATCCGCTGCAAAACCCACTAATGGAGATGCCACTATGCTTACAGTACAAACTAATTTGACGAGTGTTTTCTTTTTCATGCTCATCCTCTAGTTGTTCAGTAAAGTATTTTTATTATCGTTATAGCGGTCTTTTACTTTTTCAAAATTGGATTTGCCACCTTGACCCGTAACTTCTTTTGTCCAATTTTGCGCACCCGCTGCTTTCAACGGATCTTTCGCACCACCCGGAAGGAACGAACGATAACCTGATTTATCTGAACCAGATCCACCCACAGTTCCCCAGTCACCACCGCCGCCGCCTCCACCAGAGCCAGCAAGAATATTTGTATTAAGAGATTTACCTTTTTCATCTCCTCCTGAAGCATGGCCCGCGCCGCCGAATCCGCCACCGCCTCCACCCAAACCAGCGCTGCCACCACCTACTGGGGCACCAACTCCGGCTGGCTCGTTAGAAGAAGGTTCGCGCTGAGGAGTATCCGCGATTTCTTTACCGCCCATCAAGTCACCAGAATTCAAACCACTGGCAGTATCACTGCCAGTACCAACGGAGCTCAAGGCCGAGATGCCACCTGATACGTTGTCGGTAGCTTTCGTCGCGATGTTGTTACAACCTTCCATCATTGGATTTTTTAAACAGATACATTCAGGAAGTTGCGCATTGGCTGCATCCGCACACTTCTCTGCAGTAGCAGTTTCTTTAGGACCAGCAGCATCCGTATTTTCCTCACAAGATTTACCTTGCTTGAACGCCCCCGCAAGAGACGCGATACCAGTCACTCCGGACATCAGAAGTTGCGCATATTTCTCCGTGCAAACTTTAGCCTTACCTGCAATGGAAGCTTTATCACCCTCTGCCAATTCGATTCTAACTTTATCGGCCATTTGTTTACGTAGAAGCTGATATTGATCTCTGACACAAGGTAGTTGGGGATTTGGGCAAATTATTGAATTGTTATTTGCAGATAAAGCTTTATTCAGAGATGAAATTGCATCCCTAGCAGCCACACATGAAAGACCACAACCCGCCTTCGCGGCACCACATACACCGGTATAAGTAGTCATTCCGGCTTTTGCTAAATCCATTATTTTTGCAAACTTACTACAAGAGTCATTTACCACAGCATCGCCTAAAGTTGACGCTATTGTATTCGCCCCCGTGACAATATCTTGAATTACCGGGCTATAGTTTTCAAGACAGCTATAAGCCGCAATCTCTTGACGATCAATGCAGCTTTGTCTGTTTTCAGAATACTTCGTCATTGCCTCAGTAAGTCTTGGCATTGAGCCATCTTTAATATTGGGCACTGCTTTCAACTGACTGAAGAGAGTATTAATTTCCTTATAGACAGCATCCAATCCAACACCCGCAGCATCTTTGCAATCCGGACCGTCTTCAGATTTACAACCACCGAGAGTTTTCGGAGCTTGGGTATCACCATTACTCGAAGCACCTTGTTTGCTTCCAGTACCAGTTCCCGTCGCTTCTTGAGCTGCATAGGAACTTCCTACAGTCAAAATGGATGAGAGAAGTATAACGCTCATACGGTAGATAAGATTTTTCATAGATTCCCCTACGACTCACTTTTCGGACAAAAGTCAGCGGATCTTAAGGGGATTCTCATTCTGATACAGGGGAATTTAGAAGTCCTCTGGTGGCAAATTCTTAATTTGCGCTTTGCCGGAGTTCTCTCCACCCAATTGCATCTGAGTGTTCAGGTAATCAGAGGAGATCATCTTCACTGCAAAGCCGGTTGTTCCACCAACGATACAATTCCCCGCCGTAGCGGGACTTGGACGTCCTTGATTGTATATAGGTTCGATAGTGCATTTCCCAAGACGATTGGTGTCTAAAGAATAGTCGAGCAATCCTTTGTCAGCCCATCCCGTCAGGACGTGCTTCCAATCTTTAGAAATATACGTCAGCTTGGAGTCATACTCCATTCGCAGATCTCTTTCGTCATTATTCGTCAAAACCTTATATTGATCCTTCACACTGAACTCATTCAAGTTGTTTCCGCCTTGATTATAGTCCTTGTGATAGCCAATATCGGGACGAACTTCTTTATCAAATCCAGCAGACACTTTTGGAATAAAGCTGTTTTTGATACGCGTGTAGTATTTGTGATAGAAGTCCGGCTCAATAGAGTAATAAGCCATATCGAACTGATCTGGAAGAATTGCAGTCAACTCTAAATTCCTAAATCGCGAAGGCCCTTTAGTCTGTTCGCTCCACGCCAGCAAATCGCCATTGCCCGTTCCTTTTTGAGTAAACTCAAATGGCAACTGATCCCAATGAGAGAAATTTGGGGCCGTATCAACGTAACTAGTATTATCGCCATTCATACGCGTGATTGCACCGTCAGGTCCGCCATCCCAATCGGGATCCAAACGGAATATCGCTTTGCCGTATTGGTAAAGAACGTTACGAGACTTCATTCCATAAAGATCGCCCACGAAGCGACTAAAGTTTGCGGCACGAGTTGGATCTCTGACCTCGCCGATATTTGCCGTATCAGCAATTCGCGGTGGTACGTTCTTATCAATTTTACCTCCACCACTAGATTTATCAGAACCACTTGGCCAATTTGCTTCATACCATGGACCAATACGTCCACCGAATGGTTTAAAGTAAGCCCGGGCATGTAAAGTTACTGATCCAAATGGTGAAAACGGAATTGTCGGTTGTGAAGTTGCACTCACGCCAACGTATGCCATACACCAGGGATTCTTTTCGACTCCGAGAGAAAAGTTATAAGGATCATCGATCTTCTGTCTTAAACCAACAAAGTTCGAAAGCATTTGGATATCTTTGTACAACGCATGCCCAGGATTATTTTTAACTTCTTCTGGCCAAGATTCCTTCGGCTGCGCTAACTCTTTCGGAATACGTTGAATTTCCTTAGGATCACACTTCGTATCAATGTAGTTGAATGCCGGCGAAATTCTAATTGGCACCAGCCATTTTGCGGGCATTTCATCAGTACTTGGGTTGTTACATCCATCAGCACCTAACGAATTATAAATTTTGATTTTAAGTTTGTCGTTATTTTGAGCCGTCGTAAGGTTGTTCTTCAACGTCGCTTCGATACCTGTGCGAACACTATCACCATCCAGATCATAGAAGTCCTCAGTATTTTTACTCATTGACCTCGACAATGCGGCTATAAGTAGCATGCGATCGCCTTGATCAATATTAAAGGCAACAACGTATTGGCCAAGCAGTTTATAGTTGTAAGCTCCGAAGTAAACGCAACGCTCTTTGATCGCTGCCTTCATTGTCTCCGTAACACTAGCAATTTTATGGGAGAAGATTTGGAATCCCGCCATAATCCCTGGCGCATTAAACAACTTCACGCCGCTCTTACCTTTTAAGTCACGACAGGTATTCTCGCCCGATGGCATCGGCTTAAACGGAACATAAGTGGCGCAAAAGGAAGGTGCATCATAGAAATCCTTTGCCTCAGGGTTAATGTCATCACTATCAGAACTTCCGGGTCGAACATTAAGAGCCTTACCCACTTTATTGAGCGGATGCTCAGAAAAATCCCCAGCGGTACCAATCATACGATAGCGCCACGCTAACAATTTCCAGCTCTGACGAATTTGATAATTGATATGCCCAATGGCGTTCATATTTTCTGCCTGCTTCATCGCTCCGTAGTACGCAGCTAAATCCACAGAGTTTTGCAGATTGATTTTATGGTGAACTAACAAGCCGACGTTAATAACCATAGCGAAAAATAAAAACAGAATTTGGAATATCAATGCGATGAAAAGAGCGACTTGCCCTTTACGATTACTCAACCTCTGAACTAGTGTGCTGCGGTTATTAAACATTGATAAAAAACATTGTCTCGTATCAACGGCAGAGAGGCAATAACTCGACCTCGAAAACTTTGACTTGTTCAATAGTGAGATGACAGACTTTTAGCCATACTTCTAAGAAGGAAGCTCGACGATGGTCCGTAACAAATTAGCAGCAATTCTCGGGGTGCTCCTGATAATTCCACTCGGTTCCAGAGCGGACGTTTTGTATGAGGGTTACTCCAAAGTTCTCTCCGGCGATACGCATATTGGATATGTAGTGAATCGCTATGAATTCGACACTAAGAAAAAGCAATTCATCTCTACGTACTTTATCAAAACCGGCAAAGGCCCTACCGAAACAACAGAAAGCTTAAAAGCGGTAGCTGATTCAGAGCTAGGCCCAATTTCCTACGAGTACACGTCACTAGCCGGCAAAGAATCTAAGATGATCGATGCCAAATTTAAAGCTGGCACGATGACGGCGATGGTGAATAGCGCGGGTCGCACTCAAAAAGTAGAAAAGAAAATTCCCAAAGGGACTTTTCTTTCCACATTCTTGGTTTACTTAATGCTTAAAAGTAAAGAAGGTTTGAAGTCTGAAACTCGTTACGAGTATCAAGCCATTGCTGAAGAAGATGCCGCGATCACGAAGGGTGAAGCTTTAGTTGGCAAAGAAGAAAGCTTCCACGGCTTTAAAGTCTTCAAAATCTTGAACACATTCAAGGATTCCAAATTTTTAAGCTATGTGAATGATCGCGGCGAAGTTCTTGGAACCAATGCTCTTGGCCAAGGGATCACAACAGAGCTTGTTGCAACTGCAGCAGAAGCTACCAACGGACAATCTTACAGCGCCACTTTGCTAAAGACTCTGTTCGGTACAGTTCCCGCAGGAACTCAGAACGTAGTAGCTCAAGCACAGAAAATTAAAACTGATGAAAAATCCGCCCCGGCTCCGACAAAACAACTCGGAGTTCCTCAAGGACAAGGCGTGCAGATGAAAGCTGAAGACAAAGGACAATAGGAATGAGCATCAATCAAATCATCGGTCAGCACATGTTTATCGGAATCCAAGGTCACTCGCTGACTGCTGACGAAAAGAAATTTATCGTAGAACAAAATATCGGCGGCATCTGTCTTTTTGGCAGAAACGTTGCTGAACCCAAACAAGTTCACGATTTGTGCGCGGAAATTCAATCTCTTCGCCACAGACAAGCTGATAAGGCGCCTTTGTTTATCGGTATCGACATGGAAGGCGGTCGTGTTCATCGCCTGAAGGCTCCATTCACAGTATGGCCACCTCTTCGCAAACTTGGTGATTTAGATGCTCCGACAGTTTCATTTCACTTTGCAAATCGCATGGGTATGGAAATGAAGGCTGTCGGTATCAATTTGGATTTCGCTCCAAGTGTTGACGTTTTCACGAATGCTGCAAATACAGTTATCGGAGATCGTTCGATCAGCTCAGATCCGGAATCGGTAGCTCGCCACGCTTCAGCTCTTGTTCGCGGTTACATCAAGGCAGAAATTCTGACTTGCGCGAAGCACTTCCCTGGTCACGGCAACACAATCGTAGATAGTCACTATGACCTACCAGTAGAAAACACAGATCTTGAGAGCCTTGAAAAATGCGAACTGATTCCATTTAAAAAGGCTTTCAAATCTCGCGTCGACATGGTGATGACGTCGCATATTATGTTTCCGAAGATTGATCCTGATTGGCCAGTGACTCTGTCTGAAACTTTCATTCAAAAAATTATTCGTGAAGAATTGCGCTACAAAGGCATGGTCATCACAGATGACTTAGGCATGAAGGCCATGGCAGATCACTACGGCGTTGAAGAAATCCCAGTGCGCGCACTGAAAGCCGGAGTGGATCTTCTTTTGTACTGCAATGAGTTTGATGTTCCACCGATAGCTATCGAAGCCATTCTTGGAGCCACAGCACAAGGCACTTTGGACAAAGCACAGCTTGAGCAATCTCACAGACGTATTTTGGATCTTAAGAAAACCAAAATTCCTCACCCAGATCCATTGGATATGAGTGAAGTGATCAAAATCGTGGGTCACGCGGACCATATCAAGATCGCCACTGCTATCGCAAATGGCGTGACTCCCGATGGTCTTTTGCCCGAATAGAGATGCCCATCGCCGAAACAGCCCTGAAATAATTACCCAGGGCCCCGCCCCCAGCTAAAACTGAGGGCCCGGAGGGATGGCCTAGGAATTGATAATGCTCCTCTTGATGTCAGAGGAGTTTTTATGGCTTTTAACCAAGATAACGAGCGTAATCAAAACGACGGTCAGTTGAGTTTTTTCGACTTCAAAATGACCCACCACGATTTCGTTCAAGAAAGCTCAGCAAAAGTGAAAGGCGCTAATGCCGTTGACTATGACAAGTTGACTGCGGCTCACCGTCCGCCCGCACCCAACAAAACTCCACGCTTTTTGACGATGTCTGCGACTCTGCATGTAGCAGCGATTCTTGCGATCGGCATGATGGCTGTTCCATTGATTGAACAAACAAAAACGGAGACAATCACGATCGAGCTTGAAGAACCCCCTCACCTTCAAACTCAAGGCGCTCCCGTTCTTCCGACAAAAGGTGGCTCTCCAGCGCCTAAAGACATCGCCAACAACATTCCTACTGAACTTCCTCCGAAAGTTGAAACTAAAGAAGTTGCAGGAGTAAATGATGTCGTAGCACCTGCTGCACAAGCCGTAGTCGTAGCTCCGGCTCCTGCGCAAGCAGCGGCTCCCAAAGCTGCTAAGGTGGCGCCCGTAAAAGCACCTGTCACTAAGGTTGCTCAAGAAGCTTCTCATGCAAATGCAGGTCGCAGCGTGGCTCCTAAAGCGACGATGAAGGCCGTTCCTGCGACAATTGATGATATTGACTCCCCAGAGCTTGATGCAGGCGAATTGGCTTCTGCAAAAGTTGCTGCCAATATGAATGAGGATTTCAACGAAGACTTCGATCGCGTTGATAGTCACAAGGCTCAAGATCTTGATAAAGAAAGAGCTCAAATGGATGCAATGGCAGCAGCTCTGACATCTGATCAAGAAGAGTCTTTAAAATCTGTTGAGTCACAGAACCAAGAAGAAGCAGCAGCCCTTGCAACGAACCAACAAAATCTTCGTAAGAAAAATGCGAAGGCAATTGCTTCTGCATTGGCTTCAGAAAGAGCCGCGGCAGATGCCGCAGCTCGCGAGCAATCTCAACGTGACGCCGCCGAACGTGCGGCAGTCTTGGCAGCAGCAAGAGCTGCTCAAAGTGGTAACGGAGCTAATGGCAGTGGCGGCGGTCGTGGCGAAGCTCAAGGAAATGGCGCCGGCAACAACGGCTTAGAACAAGCCGGTAATGAGATCGCGGGTGCCCCAACAGGAATTCGCAGTTTAGATCAACTTCGCCAAATGCCAGGCAACCCACGTCCTCAATACGATATCGAAGAACGTCGTCGCGGCGATACCGGTAAAGCCTCGTTCATCGCTTACATCACTAAAGAGGGTGTCCCTGTAAAATTTAGACAAACCCGCTCAACGGGCCATGCAAATCTAGACTCCAAGACCTTGGCAGCACTTAAAAAATGGCGCTTCTATCCTGGTCAAGAGGGCTGGGTTGAAATGCCATTCCAATGGGACATCAAAGGCGACGCAGAGCAGGATGGTGGCCGTTTGAGAGCAGCGGTCAGCCAAAACTAACAATTTTAAGCCA
Organism: Bdellovibrio sp.; assembly: GCA_017745015.1. Taxonomy (GTDB): domain Bacteria; phylum Bdellovibrionota; class Bdellovibrionia; order Bdellovibrionales; family Bdellovibrionaceae; genus Bdellovibrio. The sequence goes on from JAGIAF010000008.1 coordinate 16,294, forward strand.
ATAAAATCCCAGGAAGGGATTTTTTCGCGTAAGCCCCGAAAGGGCCGAGGGCAGGAGCCCGAGGCAATAAAAAAGCCTTCAGTTGAAACAACCGAAGGCTTTTGTTTTTCTTAAGTCTTTGAAAAGACTACGAAACTAGTCTTTGAAAAGTTCTTTAGAAGACTTTGTAGTTCCGTTAGTGCGAACCGCAGCTTTACGTTTTTTACCGCTAGTAGTTCTTTTCTTTTCGCGGATGTACTCAGTCTTTTTAGTTTTAGAAGCCACGTTAAACCCCCAGGCAATTTTACGCTTTCCAGCAATGCCGGAAGTAGCGGAAAGAGAGTGTTATCAAAACGGAATTACCAAGTCAATAGAATGCCTATAGTCCGAAGACTTTTGTGTATTACCGAAATAAGCGTAATTGAGCCTAAAACGAGGGCCGCTAAATCCGAGCCCTGCTGAAATTAGCGGTCTTGTGTCATCCAAATCGTCTGAATACCCAAAACGTGTTACCACGAATCGATTCACGAAGGTCTCTACGCCCACACCCACCTTAGACTCTGAGTCCGCGTCGGCACGCAGGCGGATCATCGAATGGTAAACGTAATTGGCCCCGAAGCCTACGCTAGTTTTATGACGAAGCTCCTCAGGAGCATCTTTGTTCTCGCCAAAAATATTATATCCCACCAACGCCAAACCCACATCTTCAATGGGAGTATAGAGAATACCCAAGTCGCCATTCACGCTGTGATAAGAAGATTTTGCGAGCCATTGCTCAAGATAGTGGGCCGTCAAACCAATACTCCACTTAGTCACAACAAAGCCCGCAAGCGAAACACTCATGTCATGTTCTTTTAAATCACCAAGAGTTTCTGTTTGCGAATATTTTTGCACATAATTAAAAGACGCCGGCATCGGACTTTCTTTTGTGTTGTCACTCAAACTCGCAGCGAAATCTTCTTTTGCAAATGATGTGAAAAGATATCTTCCGCCCAAACTCGTGAGTGTTGCGGGATTCAAGAAGCCAGAGTCTCCCGGCTCGACCGCCGCACGTCCAGTTCCTCCCGTTGCAACTGACACAGAGGAATTATAAACTTGGGCGCTTGCTATGTTCGCGCTAACATAAACAAGAAGAAAAACAGAAAGTTTTTTTACGAAGCTCAAAGGACGGAGCATGACATTACACCTCGCACGAATTGTGTGCACTGTTTTATTTGTGTCCACATACTACACATCGGTCCAGGCTGGAGCCAACAACTTTACTGCAAAACCAGTGCGCCTTGGCGATAACCTCATCACTATTTTGCGCCAACAAGGATTCACAGAGAAAGATCGCGAGAAGGTTCTTGCTTCTCACGCCGGTCTTCGCAGCCTGTTTCTTACTCTCGACACTCGTTATTTGGTTCGCAAAGATGGAAATGAAGTTGAACTTCGCATGTTCGACTCGCAAACTTCAGATGCATTTAAAATTCAAAAGAAAAATGGCATAGTCACTGCGGCAGCTTATCAACCCAACTTCAAAGTTGAGATGACTCGCATTCAGGGAAAAATTCACGGATCTATTCTAGGTTCAGTGCTTTCAAAAATTAATAGCAACTGGGTGGCGACTCGCTTCACTGATGCCTATGCCTTTGATATTAAGTCCTCTAAAGATGTTCGCCGTGGCGCTAACTATTGGTTCTTCGTGGCTAAGCAATATGAGATGGGTCAGTTCGTAAAATACGGAGAAGTTACACAGACTTCTTTGGAGATTAATGGTCAAGCAGTTCACAAAAAATTCATCCGCCACAAAGACGGCGGTGTCTTTTTCAACGATCAAGATCTTCTGGAAAATCGCCCCTTCTTTTCGCCGGTGAACTACATCAAGATCGCAAGCACTTTCCAACCGAATCGTTTACACCCGATCACTCGTCGTCTGCAGCCGCACTTAGGCGTGGATTTCGAACTGCCTGTGGGTGAGCCAGTTCAGGCGGCTCGCTCTGGCGTCGTCGTTCGTTATGGAAACAATCACGCAGCTGGTAACTACATCGTCCTGATGCACTCCAACGGCATTGAGACTGCTTACAATCACTTGCATAAAATTGATCGTAAGATTCGTAGTGGTTTGAAAGTCATGGCCGGAGAGAAGATCGCTGAAGTGGGCTGCACAGGATATTGCACTCGCGCACATTTACATTTTGCTGTGAAGATGAAAGGCAGGATGGTGAATCCGATGAATTACATCAAGCCTTACCCGCGCAGCATGCAAGCCATGCTTGAAGCGCGGGTAGCTCAGAATTAGAAGCCGCGAGTACAAATCGTCGCGTAGTTCAAACATCTCGCTGCAGGAATCGTAGTGCTTGGATAGTTGGACGGATTGTTTCCAAGCAGCGGATTGTAACAAGTTGCACTTGTTGAATACTCTACACCCTGTGCAACACCATTAACTGTATTTTCCGTATAGCAGGCAGGCGTCGTACCTTTGGGAACCATACATCTTCTTGGAACGTTAACATCCCATTGATCCGAACGAAACTGACGGCGTACGATCTCAAGCTCTGTGCGATTGCTCGCATTATCAAGCTCCGCTGCTGTCATCGGCGGACAGTATCCACCACTCGAAGAGTTGGTTGAATCCCTGACTAGCACGATTCTGTAAATACGTGCGCAATTCCAACCCGCATTAACAACAGATCCAGTGCTCAAATCCACTTCTTGGATGGCACTCACGATGTTCTCTTGCATATAGGTATTAGAAACTCCCGGCGGCTGTTGAAAGGTAAAACGATAGCCTTTGCCGTAGGCAAGACGCTGCGGACTCGCCGTAGCTGCCGCCATCACGGAATTGATCTGAGTCGTGTCGTTCATGTAAGTCAAAGCCAGTTGACCAGTATTACGCAAAATTTCACGCAAACTGTTGGACATACTTTGATCCGAGTTAAATTTCAAATTCGCTTCCATCACACGGAAGTTGGAAGAGAATGGGAAATAGCGAGAAGCCGAACCACGGTCTGCCATCAGCGTTTGCATTACGTATGTACTCGTCAATGTATCGATCATCGGAATCACATCTGTATACAACGCCAAAGAATTACTTGATGAGTAGATACTAGTAAGGTTCGTTTTATCGCGAATAGCTGCCGTCATTGTAGCATTGATGTTCGCCGGAGAATCCGCCAACCATTCTTTATATTGAGATGCAGAAATAGTCGTCGCTGGATAAATGGGATTAAAGCCATTATCCTTCGTCACATAATTAAAGAATTCATCTTTAAGTCTCAACCCGTAATTCTGATAAGCACCCGCTTTGACAGAATAATACGCAGTGCTAGAGGTAATGCTCCCCGACTCAGCACATGAATTATATGCGATTTGGTCGAAACCACCATCAAACGCAAATGGAATGTTGGTTACTCGCGCTGCCATTGTGCTTCCGTACTTGGAAGTGAGCGCCGCATCGAGGCTAGCAGAATCTAAGGACTCGTCCAATGAGGAATCAAAACCAGCCTTGCCACAGTTTTGAAACGACACGACAAGAACCAGAGACGCACAAATCGTCCCAACGGCCCGCCAAGTCGTTTTAGTAAAACGTACTTTCATGGACACTTTCCCCCGTCCTTTAACGATATCACAAGCTTCACTTTAGGTGGTAAAAAACAATCCAACTCTCAAGTTAAGACAGGACTCAATATATCTTGTCTTAGAATGAAACGTTTGAGATTTATAGAGGATGCCAAAAGTTAAAAAAGCCATAATTCCAGCCGCAGGTCTAGGTACCCGATTCCTCCCCGCCACTAAAACAGTGCCGAAGGAAATGCTTACTATCGTAGACGCCCCAATCATTCTTTACGTGGTGGAAGAAGCGATCAAAGCAGGTATCGAAGACATCGTTTTGATTGCAGGTCGTGGCAAGCATGCTATCGAAGATTTCTTCGATATGTCCTATGAGCTTGAAGACAAACTTGCTCGTGACGGCAAAGAAAAACTTTTGGAGCGCGTAACGAAAATTCGCGATCACGCCAACATCATCAGCATCCGTCAAAAACAGGCATTGGGCTTAGGCCATGCGGTTCTTTGCGGCTTGCCGATTGTCGGTAAAGAGCCATTTGCAGTGCTTTTGGGTGACGAAATTACCATGGAAGCCAATGGCCAAGCCAATGTGACTGCGCAGTTGGTAAAATCTTTTGAAGAAACTAGCACCTCAACTATTTCGATCATGAAGGTTTCTGAAAAAGATGTTTCAAAATACGGAATCGCGGAAGTGGAAGAAAAATCTTCCGGCTTCTTCAAAGTGACATCGTTGGTAGAGAAACCAAAACCAACCGAAACTTCAAGCCGCTGGGCTTTGCCGGGCCGTTATGTTTTCGACAATGCCATCATGGATCTTTTGTCGAATGCAAAGCCAACTTTGAACGGCGAGATTCAACTGACTGACAGCATGAAAGTTCTTTGCCAGCTGAAAGGTCTTAATGCCATGACGTTCACAGCAGATCGCTATGACGCTGGCGACAAACTTGGCTACCTGCAAGCTAACATTGAACTTGCATTGAAGAATCCTGAACTTGGAAACGAACTGAAAAGCTACATTATCGAACTTGCGAAACGTTTGAATTAAGGGATTGCACGATGAAGAGATTTTTTATTGCCGCAAGCACATTGATCCTAAGCCCTCTTATGGCTTCCGCTTTTATTTTGCCAACTCGTACAATTCTGCAAAAAACTTCTGATAACGCAGGTTCTGGAATTTACGCCATCGAACAAGAGGTGCAGTTTGCGAATGGCGAAGACACGGTTCACTTGCGAGAAACTTGGCTGATTGACAGCGATCGCACGATGCGCCTCACTGTTACTGGAACAAAAGAACTGCAAAACAATTTCCGCTTACAGTTCTTATACACAGGTGGACAACGCTGGACGACAGTCGGTGGCAATCGCAAAAGCGAAAAAGCTCCTGAAGATTTTCTTGAAAAGTATTTGAACTTCAGAAGCGCAGAGATGTTTGCAAACTCTTTGACACATATGAAGATCATTCCAAATGGCGCCTTCGCTAAAAAGGCTCCGGGCCGCAAAGGTGAAGATTTTAAAAATGAACCCGAAGCATGGGTTCGCTACTCTCGCGCTGGTGGAGTTCCAAACTATGCGTTTGGCACACCAACTCCGGAGGATGAAAAATCCAACAATCCAGGAATTTGGATTGAACAAGATCAATTTGTTGTTCGTAAGTTGAGATTGCCAAGCCAAGTGGAAATGACTGCGGATAACTACAATCAATTCGCAAAAGGTCTTTATTACCCACGCTCACGCACGGTTCGCTGGGGCAACAACACAGTTACGATCCGCTTGATCAGCGCCTCGGCTCGCCCAGCAACAGCCGTAAGCCTATTTCAACCCACATCTCTTGATGTGAACATGAAGGTGGACGGACTTGAAAAGCTTCCTGCTAAAGAAGCCATCATCGAGTTCTATTCGAGGTTTAGATGAGTGATACCCAACTCTGGAAGGTTGCAGTTGATGCTCCCCTTCCTGAGGCGCTGACATATAGCTTTGCAGAGCCACTCCGACGTGGTCAGCTTGTGAATGTTCCCCTTGGAAAACGCAAAACCAAGGGTCTTGTCCTGGGTCCCACCGATCAAGTTCCAGAATTTCAAGTGAAAGCAATTGATTCCATCGACGAGGAGTACGCTCCTCTGCCGGATACTTTTGTCAAATGGTTGGAATGGCTTTCAAGTTACTATCTGCATCCCGTTGGCCAAACGGTGCAATCAGCTTTTCCTCCGCTAAAGAAAGCCGACAAGCAACGCGCAAGCAAACGCGCTCCCGTTATTCCCCAACTGGAAGCCGATAAGCTTCCCGATCTTACTCCTGAACAAAAAACCAGCTTTGAAGCGATCGCCGCTCACAAAGGTTTTTCGACCCATCTCCTGTTCGGAGTAACCGGTTCTGGTAAAACGGAAGTTTACCTGCGCTTACTCGACAAAGTTTTAAAAGAAGGCAAGCGCGGTTTAATTCTCGTCCCCGAGATCTCACTGACCCCTCAATTGATTCAACGTTTCGCGCGTCGTTTTGGCGATAAAATCGCGGCTCTGCACTCACAACTCACAGATCGTGAACGCACGAATCAGTGGTGGGATGTTGTCGAAGGTCGCAAATCTATTTTGATCGGCGCACGCTCCGCCCTTTTCTGTCCGGTACCTGATTTAGGCCTGATCATTGTCGACGAGGAACACGAGCCGAGCTATAAACAAGACGAGAAATTAAAATACAACGGCCGCGATGCTGCAGTGATGATGGGCAAGCTTATGAACTGCCCTGTCGTTCTTGGTTCCGCAACTCCAAGCCTTGAAACCTGGAAGAATGCGCAAGAGGGAAAGTATCATCTTCATCCTCTGAAAAATCGCGTCGCCAATCGTTCGCTTCCTGATATAGAAGTGATTGATTTGCGCCAACAAAAAGCCGATGACGATCAACAAAAGCTAATCATCGAAAAGTATTCCCACCTTCCTTATTGGATGAGTCCGCAACTTTACGAGCGCATGCACGAAGTGATGGAACGTGGCGATCAAAGCGCCCTGTTCTTAAATCGTCGCGGAATCGCGCAAATGGTGGTGTGCCCTGCCTGTGGCCACACGCGCGAATGTCCAAACTGTGACATCTCTCTGACCTTGCACGCGGGCTCGCATCTTGTGTGTCACTATTGCGATTATCACGAACAAATGAAAAAGAAATGCCCGGACTGCAAAGAGGGCGAACTTGAAGCAGTGGGACTTGGTACCGAGCTTTTAGAATCTGATTTGGCTCGCCTCTTTCCAGGAAAAGTCATCGCTCGCGCCGATCGTGACGAAATTCAAAGTCGCGCCGATCTTGAAGATCTGATTGCTCGCATGGAGAGCGGCGAAATTGATATTTTAGTCGGCACACAAATGATCGCGAAAGGTTTGGACTTTCCAAAATTGAAACTCGTGGGACTTGTGCTTGCTGACGTGGGCTTCAATCTTCCGGATTTCCGTGCGACTGAAAGAAGTTTTCAATTGATCACCCAGATGAGCGGTCGCAGTGGTCGTCACATCAAAGAGGGCGAAAGCCCGGGCTTAGTTATTATTCAAACGTTCAACACGGAACACGATAGCTTAGTATTTGCACGCAATCATGATTATGAAGGCTTCGCAAATCACGAACTCAATGTGCGTGGAGCTTTAAATTATCCTCCGGTGGGACGCCTGGTAAGTTTCCGAATTCAAGGTCCTCATTTAGGGAAAGTCGAAGAGACAGCACGACTTTTAGCGAGACGCGCACAAAGCTTGAAGACCCAAGTACCTCAATACAATCTTGTTGAGGTCCTGGGTCCAGCTGAGGCGGCGCTCGCAAAATTACGGGGTCAATTCCGCTACCATTTGCTTATAAAGTCTTCTCAGGCCTCTTTAGTAAATCCATTTTCCCGACAACTCCTCGGAGACCAGGAATGGGTTCCTTCGGGAATAAAAATATTAATCGATATCGATCCAATGAATTTGCTTTAAGTGACTGCAATCACTAAAATAAATTGTTGAGGAACACGAAGAGATGATTCAATGCCCGCGCTGCGGAATTCAAGTCACAGAACTTCACCCTCTGGATGCAGATTTAATTTCTAAATTGCAGGCCAGTGGTGAATCCAACTTGCCACCACAAGTGTGCGCAGGTTGCCTTTCTGATTTGCGCAGAACCGCTGCTTCAAGCAGTGGCGGCGTTTTGATGCAGCAAGAGCGCGCTCGCGAACAGCATCGTCTTACTTTGTGGAAAAGCCGTGTTCTTCTGATCAAAAAAGCTCGGCAAGCCATGAGCCAAAAGCTCTATGCAGAAGCCGCGATCTCATACGAAAAATATTTGAAAATTCTTGATATCGTTTTTGAAGTGAAAAAGGGCGACAGACTGCGCCCCGAAGCTTTCAAAGAAAGCGCCCGTACAACGGAGTTAACCGTAGTTGCTTCAGTCTATTGGGATTTAATGCGCATTTACGACACTCATGATCGCTATCATGAGCGCATGCAAACAGCTGCAAAGCAACTTGCTGTATTCGTTCAGTTCACCCCGATTTATCCTGACATCATCAAAAAAGCAGAGTCCTTCACGCGTTCGGCGAAGAATCCTAACATTGTAAAGAGTTTCCTCAAGATGGCGGACAAAGAACGCCCGCGCTGCTTTATCGCAACTTCGGCGTTTGGCCCCCAAGCCATGGAAGTTCACACATTGCGCATGTTCCGTGACGACGTCTTGAAAGAATCTTCCCTCGGAAGACGCTTTGTTTATTGGTACTACAAAGTCTCCCCGTCGATTGCTTGCTCACTCGATAAGCACTCTTGGCTCAAACCCGCAGTGAGAGCCACACTCCGCGCTTTGATTAAATGCGTTAGCTAACATTTCGCCACCTTCTGACTTGCAAAGCCTCGCCCTTTTGAGGATGGTATTTGCATGGCTCATATCTACGATTACGCAA